>NZ_LUNF01000037.1:0-6412 GCF_001626145.1 Aeromicrobium sp. REDSEA-S32_B7 | reverse complement strand
CCGCACGACGGTGTCGCAGACCGCGACCACGCCCTGCGGGGTGGTGGCGTCGGCGATCTCGGCCAGCACGTCGTCGTCGACGACGCTCCACGGCACCTCACCGTCGAGTGCGGCGTCGTGCAGCGCGGCGTGACGCTCGGTGGCCGCAGCGGTGGCGAAGACCTCGTGCGTGACGCCCGTCAGGGCGAGCGCCTCGCGGACGGCCTGCGGGCCCTCGGCCAGGAACTGGCCGGTCTCGGCCCGGAAACGCCGCGTGGCGAGCCGTCGAGCACGTCTGACCCGCCCGGTACGGGTGGTCAGGGTCGGCTCGGGGCTCGCCACGGGCGTGGAGGCGAAGGCGGTCAGGCCGTCGCGTCTTCCTTGGGCGCGTTCACGTCGGCCGGAAGGTTGTCCTTCGCGACCTGGACGAGCGCGCTGAACGCCGCGGGCTCGTTGACGGCCAGCTCGGCCAGCATCTTGCGGTCGACCTCGACACCCGCGGCCTTGAGGCCCTGGATGAAGCGGTTGTAGGTGAGGCCCTCGGCGCGGACCGCAGCGTTGATGCGCTGGATCCAGAGACGACGGAAGTCGCCCTTCTTGGCCTTGCGGTCACGGTAGTTGTAGACCAGGGAGTGAGTGACCTGCTCCTTGGCCTTGCGGTACAGACGCGAGCGCTGGCCACGGTAGCCGGACGCCCGCTCGAGGGTCTCGCGGCGCTTCTTCTGCGCGTTGACGGAACGCTTGACGCGTGCCATGTCGGTTCTCCTTCGGGTGGGGTGCGGTCAGAGACCGAGCAGCTTCTTGACCTTCTTGGTGTCCGCCTTCGACACGTCGGTCGTGCCGGCGAGGCGACGGGTCCGCGTGCTGGACTTGTACTCCAAGAGGTGACGACGGTTCGTCTGCTCGCGGCGCAGCTTGCCCTTGCCGGTGAGCTTCACGCGCTTCTTCATGCCCGAGTGGGGCTTGAACTTCGGCATCTCATGCCTCCATGTCTGGGTCGAGGTTCTCGGAGCGACGCCGGGCCTTCTTGGGCGTCGCGGTCTTCTGCTGGGCCTCGCGGCGCGCCTTCTCGGCGGCTGCCTCGGCCTCGCGCTCCGCGGTCCGCTCAGCCGTGGTCTTCGCCTTCTCGGCGGCGACCTCGGCCTGGGCCTCGGACTTCTTCTTCAGCGGTGCGAGCACCATCGTCATGTTGCGGCCGTCCTGGCGCGGGTGCGCCTCGACGACTCCCAGGTCCGACACGTCCTCGCCCAGCTTCTGGAGCAGCCGGTACCCGAGCTCGGGACGGTGCTGCTCACGACCGCGGAACATGATCGTGATCTTGACCTTGTCGCCCGCCTTCAGGAACCGCACGACGTGACCCTTCTTGGTGTCGTAGTCGTGCTGGTCGATCTTGGGGCGGAGCTTCATCTCCTTGATGATGGTGTTCGTCTGGTTGCGTCGTGACTCGCGTGCCTTCTGGGCGGCCTCGTACTTGAACTTGCCGTAGTCCATGAGGCGGCACACCGGGGGGCGGGCCGTCGGGGCGACCTCCACGAGGTCGAGGTCGGACTCGGCGGCGAGGCGCAGGGCGTCCTCGATGCGCACGATGCCGACCTGCTCGCCTCCGGGTCCGACGAGACGGACCTCGGGAACGCGGATGCGGTCGTTGACGCGCAGCTCTGTGCTGATGGATCCTCCTGTGGTCTGTGTCCAGGAGGCCCACGACAATGGCCCCCGTCCCTCAGGACGGAGGCCACCGATGCACGCCGCCGGCGCGTACCGGACGGCGTCGCTCGACCGGGCGTACCGGCCGAGGTACCCCTCGATCCGCGGACCGAGCAGGTGGGAGGTGGGCCTCCACTTCTTGACCAGGATAGCAGGCGTGCCCCGAGGAACGAAAACGGCGCGCTGGAGGACGGCAACGTCCGGCGTCATCGCGGCGAAACACGGCGGACGCGGACGAGCAACAGCGCAGCGCCATCCTGGCACCAGGAGGTGCGGACATGAGGTGGAGGGTGCGGGCGACGTTCCCGGACAGGCCGGGACTGCTCGGTCGGGTGGCGCAGGCGTGCGGCGACGCGGACGTGAACATCGTCGCGATGCAGGTCTTCTCGACCCGGCCGACGGTGACCGACGAGTTCGTCGTGGAGGGCGACGACGGCCTGACGGAGCTGGCGCTCGCAGGGCTGTTCACCGAGGCGGGCGGCGCCGAGGTGTCGGTGACGCGGGCCGACGGTGATGCGCACCTCGACGCGCCGACCCGCTACCTGGACGCCGTGCACGAGGTGCTGGAGGGAGGTCGCGACGTCGAGGAGGTGCTGGGCGAGCTGCTCGCCATCGCCCCGCCCGACGTCGCCGACTACGCCGGGCACGACGTGCTCGACCTGCGACGTCGCAACGGCTCGACGCTCAGGGTCAGCCGTGCGGTGCCGTTCACGGCGGTCGAGCGTGCGCGGGCCCAGGCGCTGCTGTCGCTGGTCAGCGACGCGGGGGTCGACGTCCCGCTCATCGCACCGTCGCCGCGTCACCCCGTCCCGCTGGTGCGGGTGGCCGGCCTCGCTGACATCGAGGCCGTGTCGGCCCTGCACGAGCGGTGCAGCGTCGACACGCTCTACACGCGCTACCAGGTGCCTCTGCGGATGCCGATGACGACGCGCATGGCGCGCCGCCTCGTGACGCCCGAGCACGGGATCGCCCTGGTCGTGCAGGTCGGGCTCGACCTCGTGGGTCACGGCGTCCTCGAGCGGGGCGTGCTGGAGGGCCGTCCCGACGACCACGTCTTCCAGCTGCTCGTCGAGGACGCCTGGCAGGGTCGCGGCTTCGGCACCCTGCTCGTCAAGCAGGCCGCCCGGCACGCGAAGTCCGACGGTGCCGAGCGGCTCACGTTCGTCTCTGCGGGCTCCAACGACACCTTGCTCCGGGCTGTCGGAGCCGCTGGCTTCGTCGCCCGCGTGGAACGTCACGACGCCGCCGTGCACGTCACCGTCCCGCTGTCCGGGGTGCGGGCGGTCGAGACGGCCTGAGGGCGCGGTGGTCGGGCCAGGTCGCCGGGCTGTGGCCGGGCCCGGTGTGTGGGAGGTAGGTGGCGCGCGCTTGCTGCGGGGGTGGAGGTAGGTGACGCTCGGGATGAGCCCCTCATTCCGAGCGTCACCTACCTCCGGGCCCAGGGATACGCGTGCTATCTACCTCCCACCCGCCCGGTCGAGGCTCTCCAGAAGACCGACCGCAGCGTGACCACAGGTCGACGCCCGTCAGCTCCCCGTGACCCAGGCGTGGCCGGCGTCGGTGGCGACGAGCCGGTCGCCGGCGGCGAGGTGGCGCAGGTCGTCGGTCTCGACCACCTGGAAGTGCGGCGAGCCGAGGTCGAGCAGGATCGCGGCGGCACCCTCGGAGAGGGCCGCGACGGCGGCCGCTTGTCCCCACACGGGCACCGGACGTGCCTGCGGGTTCCAGCGCGCCATCGCGTCGAGGCTGGTGAAGGTGAGCAGTGCCTGGCGGCCGTCGCGGCCGGTCATGAGCACCGCCGCCATGTCGGCGTCCTTGTCGCCCGACACGAGCGCCTCCGGCCCGGCCGCGCGGCTCGCCTCGCCGAGGCTGGCCACGATCGGGACGAACACCCGCACCTGGCCGAGCAGCGAGAGCACCGCCGTGGTGTCGCCGAGCACCGCGCCGAGGCGCGGGTCGAGCCGGCCGTCGTCGTCGGGGAAGGCCGGCTCGGCGAGCGATCGACCGGTCACGGGACGCGCCGCACGAGGTCGTCGACCGCGTCCCGCACCCGACCGTGGCCGCTGGACCCCTGCAGCGCGAACAGCATGAGCCGCTCGTCGTCGACGGTCACCAGCGTCGGCCACGGGGCACCCTCGCCGAACGCGAAGCCACGGACCCGCGACCACGGCACGTGGTGCGTGCGGAAGCCGTTGACGACCTCGAGCTCGTCGTCGTCCACCGTCACCCGGCTGCGGCCGATGCCGTGCAGGATCACGAGGAACACGGCGATCGAGCCGTACAGCGTGAGCGCCTGCGACAGGGTCACCTGCGCGCGGATGTCCGCCGGCAGCGCCAGCGTGACGGCCACGCTCATCGCCACGAGCGCCACGCACGACCCGTACGCGACGTACCGGGTGCCGCCCGGGCGGTAGGTCGTGCTCACACCCGGCACGCGAGGATGTCCGTGACGAGGATGCCGCGGGCGCCGAGCCCGTAGAGGCTGTCCATGATCTTCTGGGCGGCGTCGCGCGGCACCATCGAGCGCACGGCGACCCACCCCTCGCGATGAAGCGGCGACACCGTCGGTGACTCGATGCCAGGCGTCAGCTCGACGGCGCGCTCCACGTGCTCGACCCGGATGTCGTAGTCCATCATCACGTAGGTGCGGGCGACGAGGACGCTGTCGAGGCGACGCTTGAACACCTCGTAGCCGGCGGGCTCCTCGGCGCCAGCGCGGGTGATCAGCACGGCCTCCGACGACAGGATCGGGTCGCCGAAGACGGCGAGGTCGGCCTGGCGCAGGGTGCTGCCCGTCTCGACGACGTCGGCGATGGCGTCGGCGACCCCGAGCCGGATCGACGACTCGACCGCGCCGTCCAGGCGCACGACCGAGGCGCTGACACCGCGTCCGCGCAGGTAGTCCTGGACGATCACGGGGTAGGACGTGGCGATGCGCTTGCCCTCGAGCTCGTCGATGGTCCGCATCGTGCCCGTGGGGGCGGCGAAGCGGAAGGTCGACCGGCCGAAGCCGAGCCCGACCTGCTCCGCCGCCGAGGCGGCGGAGTCGAGCAGGAGGTCGCGGCCGGTGATGCCGACGTCGAGCGTCCCCTCCCCCACGTACACGGCGATGTCGCGCGGGCGGAGGTAGAAGAACTCGACGTCGTTCTCGGCGTCGACGAGGACGAGGTCCTTCGCGTTGCGCCGCTGCCGGTACCCGGCCTCGGCGAGGATCTGGCTGGCGGCCTCGGACAGGGCGCCCTTGTTGGGCACGGCCACTCTCAGCATGGTGGGGTCCTTCTGACGATGGGGGGCGGGCCCGGCAGTCGGCTGCCGTCGACGACAGCGGCGCGGCCCAGGAGGTCAGGCTCCGCTGTCGTCACAGATGCGCGTAGACGTCGTCGAGCGTGATGCCGGCGGCGATCATCATCACCTGCGCGTGGTACAGCAGCTGGCTGAGCTCCTCGGCGGTCCGCTCGCGGCCCTCGTGCTCGGCGGCCATCCACGACTCGGCGGCCTCCTCGACGAGCTTCTTGCCGATGGCGTGCACGCCGGCGTCGAGCTCGGCCACGGTGCGCGAGCCCTCGGGCCGGGCCTGCGCCTTGGCAGCGAGCTCGGCGAACAGGTCCTCGAAGGTCTTCATGGTGACCTCAGTCTAGGGACGCGAGACCGCGGAGGGTCGCCCAGGTCGACAGAGCGGCCTCTGCGGCCTCCCGGCCCTTGTCCTCGGCGCTGCCCTCGAGCCCGGCGCGGTCGAGCGCCTGCTCCTCGGTGTCGCACGTCAGCAGCCCGAAGCCCACGGGCACGCCCGTGTCGAGCGCGACCCGAGCGAGGCCGTCGGTGGCCGCGGCCGACACGTACTCGAAGTGCGGGGTGCCGCCGCGGATGATCACGCCGAGGGCCACGACCGCGTCGAAGCCGGCAGCCGCGCAGCCCTGCGACACGAGGGGCAGCTCGAACGACCCGGCCGCCCGCAGCAGCGTCACGTCGGTGACGCCGGCGTCGGCCAGGGCGCGCTCGGCACCCGCCACCAGACCGTCCATGACCTGGTCGTGCCAGCTCGACGCGACGATCGCGACGCGCGCTCCCGCCGCCTCGACCTGGAGGGTGGGCGCTCCGTGTCCGCTCATCTACTCGCCTTCCGTGGTGGTGTCGCCGAGGCCGAGCCCGGGCAGGTCGTGACCCATGCGCTCGGCCTTCGTGCGCAGGTACTGGATGTTCTCGGGGGTCGGCTCGATCTGGATCGGCACGCGCTCGGCCACCTTGACGCCGTAGGCCTCGAGCTGCGTGGCCTTGTCGGGGTTGTTGGTCAGCAGCCGCACCGAGCGCAGGCCGAGGTCGCGCAGCATCTGCGCCCCGGCGGCATAGTCGCGCTCGTCCTCGCCGAAGCCCAGCGCGAGGTTGGCGTCGACCGTGTCGCTGCCGGCGTCCTGCAGCGCGTACGCCTGCAGCTTGTGCAGCAGGCCGATCCCCCGGCCCTCGTGCCCCCGCAGGTAGACGACGACGCCGGCACCCTCGGCCTTGATCGCCGCCATCGACGCCTGCAGCTGCGGGCCGCAGTCGCAGCGCCGCGAGCCGAACACGTCACCGGTGAGGCACTCGGAGTGCAGCCGCACCAGCACGCCCGCTCCCCCGGCAGCCGCCGCGTCGACGTCACCGTGCACGAGCGCGACGTGCTCCGCGCCGTCGATGCGGTCGCGGTAGCCCAGCGCCCGGAAGGAGCCGAACTCCGTCGGCAGCGACGTCTCCG
>NZ_LUNF01000036.1:0-19851 GCF_001626145.1 Aeromicrobium sp. REDSEA-S32_B7 | reverse complement strand
CACTCGACCAGCGGCAGGTTCCGCTGGTCGAGTAGCAGGGACGAGCTTGCGAGGTCCCTGCGTATCGAGACCACCCGGCAACAGCCCAGCGCGGGCCAACCCACAGCGACAGCCCAGAGTGGTCTCGATACGTCGCCGCCAGCTCCTTCGTCGCAGCGGCGACTACTCGACCGGCGGCGTCGCTGTCGCGTCGAGACCACGGAACGCCGACGGCCGGCCACCCCGAGGGGTGACCGGCCGTCGGTCGGGTGCTGCGGGTGTCAGTCCTGTCCGCGCAGGATGGCGAGGATGCGCAGGATCTCGATGTAGAGCCAGACCAGGGTGACCGTCAGGCCGAAGGCCGCACGCCAGGACTCGCGCTCCGGGAGACCGGCCTCGACGCCGCGCTCGACGAAGTCGAAGTCCATGATCAGCATGAAGACGGCCAGCACGACGGCGATCGCCGAGACGACGAGGCCGAGGCCGGTCATGCCGCGCAGGCCGCCCGACTCGAGGACGCCCGTGATGCTGAGGACGAAGTTGACCAGCATGACGCCGACGAAGGCGAACATGGAGATCGTGACGACCTTGCGGAACTTGTCGGTGACCTGGATGTTGAAGAACTTGTAGGCACCGAGCGTGGCGAAGAAGGCGACCATGGTGGCCAGGACGGCCTGGAACACGATCGTCGGGTCGCCGACGTAGCCGGAGACGACCTTGGAGAAGGCGCCGACGAAGACACCCTCGGCGGCGGCGTACGCGAGGACGAGCGCCGGGCTGATGATCTTCTTGAACGAGTTGACCAGCGAGAGGCCGAAGCCGACGATCGCGCCGGCGAACGCGAAGCCGAACGCCTTCTGCACCGCAGCCTGGTCGGTGGAGATGTCGCCGATGAGGAACCAGGCCGCAGCGGCCGTGGCGACGACGACACCGAGCGTGAGCGCGGTCTTCTCGACCGTGGACTCGATGGTCATGAAGCCCGTGCCGCGGCCCGTGGTGTGGGTCGGGCTGGGCTGCGAGGCCGAGCCGTCGAGGTCGATCTTCCACTGCGACGGATCTGCCGAGCGGGTCGTGGCCGCACCACGGCCGTTGAACCCCTCGGATCGGTTGAACACGGGGTTGTTGCTCTGCATGGTTCCCTCCAGGGAATCAGTACTCAGCACTTCTGAGGAGGTCGATGTGACCTCACCCTACATAACGAGGGAGATGCGCGAATCTATCCCGATCCGGACTGGTTTCTTCCTGAAACCAAAGGGAGCGCGGGGGTCACGCGTCGACGTCGACGAGGTGGTGCGCGACGTCGTGCCAGAGGTACTGCAGGAGGGTCTCCACGGTGAAGGTCGAGCCGTTGCTCCGCTGCCCGGTGCGGCCCCAGGCGTCCGCCGGCACGGCGTCGACCGCTGCCGCGAGTCGCTCCCCCGCAGTCGTGAGCGCGGGCGCGACGTCGGCGGGGCGCTGGCCGGCGTAGTCGTCGTCGACGGCTGTGGCGTCCTGGTCCCAGTTCGCGAAGCGTGCGTCGTCCTCGAGGAGCATGAGACGGAGCCGGTCGTGCATGACCGAGAAGACGTCGCGCACGTGGCACGCGTACTCGAGGTCGGACCAGACGTCCGGGCGACGACGCCGAGCGACGTCGGCCCGGTCGAGCACCTGCCGCCAGCGGGGCAGCGAGTCGCGCACGAGGGTGCCGACGGCGGCGGCCTCGACCTCGCCCGCGACGAGCCCGCACTCGGAGCAGGGCTGGCGCAGCACCCACGTCCAGTCCTTCTCGTCGGGGGCGATGGCGGGGTCGCGGGAGGCGTCGGTGGTGCTCATGCCGACGATCGTGGCGGACGTCCTAGGGTTCGAGCCATGCCCGACGCTGCCGACCTGCCGCAAGATCCCGCCACCGCTCCCGACGAGCCGCCCCGCTACCGCCGCGAGCCGGTGTCGTTCACGCGGCGCGGAGGGCGTCTGACGGAGAAGCAGCAGTCGGCGTGGGACGAGCTGGCCGAGGCCTACGTGCTCGACGTGCCCCGCGCCGGCCCGAGCACGTCGGTCGACCCCGACTGGCGGGGCGACCCTGCGTCGACGTTCGGCCGCGACGCCCCGCTCGTCGTCGAAATCGGCAGCGGACGCGGCGAGAACGTCGTGGCAGCCGCGGAGCGCCACCCGGACTGGAACTTCCTGGCACTGGAGGTGTGGGTGCCGGGCGTCGCGCAGACCCTCGTGCAGGCGCGCGCGACCGGCGTGACGAACGTCCGGCTGGCCGTCGCGAACGCGACCGAGACGCTGGCGACCGCGCTGGAGCCCGAGTCGGTGCACGAGCTGTGGACCTGGTTCCCGGACCCGTGGCACAAGAAGCGGCACCAGAAGCGGCGGCTCGTGACCGTCCCCTTCACCGAGCTCGTCGCGCGGGTGCTGGAGCCGGGCGGCACGTGGCGGCTCGCGACCGACTGGGCCGACTACGGCGAGCAGATGGCCGAGGTGGTGGCGGACAGCCCGCACGTCGAGGGCGGTCCGGTCGAGCGGTTCGAGGGGCGGGTGCTGACGAAGTTCGAGCAGAAGGGCCTCGCGAAGGGGCGCGTGATCCACGACCTCGCGGCCCGGCCGACGCGCTGAGCGACCCTAGACTGGCGCGATGAGCGAGACGACCGCCGACCTGCTCGGCATCGGCGACGGCTTCCGCGTGTGGGCCGTGGGCGGGACGACGGCGGTGACGTCGCTGCTGCGTCCGCTGCCCGAGGGCGTGGAGGTCTTCGACCACGACGCCGACGACCTCGACGCGACCGTGCTGCTCGCCGACGACCTCGACGTCCTGACCGACCAGCTCGACGACGCGCTGCCGCGGCTGTCCACCGTTCCGCTCGTGTGGGCCTGCTTCCCGATGGCCACGGTGTCGCCGGAGGCCGTCGCGGAGGCCGTGCACGACCACGGCTGGGGAGCCACCGCACCCCTCCTGCTCGACGAGACCCATGCCGCGATGCGGCTCGCGCAGGACTGACGGCGCCCCGACGGCGGCAGAGAGGTCGCGGGGCGCGTCGTGGCGGTGGCCGGCGCGCGTCACGCGGGCTCGGTCCGTAGGCGCGCACACCCTCGTCGGCGCGGGCCGCCGTCCAGATCTTGCAGTTCCAGATGATCTCCTGCACGCCCCACCGTTGCGCCAGGCCGGCGGGCACCGCGTTCTTGTCCTTCTTGGTGAACGCGTAGAGGATCGCGTCGCCGGCCTTCTTCTGCGCCGCGTTGTTCACGTTGAGGAAGTGGTCGACCGCGCGACCTTCGGCGTGGAGGCTCCACTCGTTGCTGTTGGCGATCTTGCGGCAGTTGTAGAGGCCGCTGGCGCGGGTCGTCGGGAAGTAGTGCTGCAGGTAGTTCTTGAGTCGGATCGTGCCGGGCTGTGTCTTGCCCGCGCAGTAGGTCGACCTGTTGCTCCCGAGTCCGTCGATCCCCCCACGGGTGACGCGGTTGTCTCCGGGGCCGATCTGGCTCGGGTCGTAGCCGGGCTTCACCGTCACCCACCGGCCGCTGGCGGCATCGGTCTCGGCAGCCTGCGACGACGCAGCCGGGGCGGCCACGAGGGCCAGGGGCGCGACGACCGCGGCAAGGGTCGTGAGCAGCTTCTGTCGGAACGTGGACATCGGTCCTCCTTCGTGTGGACGGTCCGTCCGGCCACACGAAGGAGCCTCGGCACAGGTGCTGCGAGACCGCTGCGACGCGACTGCGAAGCCGGCTCAGACCGTCTGTCGCCGCTTCTCGACGAACGTCATCACGTGGAACACGACGAGCGCGGCGATGGTGCCGAGGGCGATGCCGTTGAAGACCATGTCGCCGACCTTCAGCTCGGGGTTGCCGATGCCGATGACGAGGGCGACGCCGGCGGTGAGCTGGTTGACCGGCACCGAGAAGTCGACGTGGTTGTCGATCCAGATCTTGATGCCGACGATGCCGATGAGGCCGTAGAGCGCGATGGTGACGCCGCCGAGCACACCCGTCGGGATGGTGTTGATCAGCGCCCCGATCTTCGGCGAGAACGACAGCAGGACCGCGATGGCGCCGGCCACCCAGTAGGCCGCCGTCGAGTAGACGCGCGTGGCGGCCATGACGCCGATGTTCTCGCCGTAGGTCGTCGTGCCCGACCCGCCGCCGGCGCCGGCGATGCTGGTCGCGATGCCGTCGGCCAGCAGCGCGCGGCCGGTGCGCTCGTTGATCGTGTCGTCGCCCGTGAGCTGCGCGACGCTGCGCACGTGGCCGACGTTCTCGGCGATGAGCACGAGCACCACCGGGAGGAACGCGGGGATGAAGACCCAGCTGACCTCGGGGGTGCTGAAGTCGGGCAGCCCGAACAGCTTCGCGTCGCGGACGGGCTGAAAGTCGAGCGCGCCGGTGACGGCCGCGTAGACGTAGCCGGCGAGCACGCCGACGATGATCGACAGCCGTCCGACGAGTCCCTTGAACACGACGACGGTGAGCACGAGGACGACGAGGGTGACGACCGCCATCCACGGCCCGGCCTGGGCGTTCTTGATCGCCGTGGGCGCGAGGTTGAAGCCGATGAGCGCCACGATCGAGCCTGCCACGACGGGCGGCATGAGGGCGTTGATCCAGCCGATGCCGGTCCGGACGACGATCGCCCCCACCACGGCGAGGAGCACGCCCGTGACGAGGATCCCGAACATGGCCACCTCGATCGACGCACCCGACGCGGCAACCGCGCCGATCGGCGCGAGGAACGCGAACGACGACCCGAGGTAGCTGGGCAGCCGGTTCTGCGTGAGGACGAGGAACAGGATCGTGCCGAGGCCGGAGAAGAACAGCGTGGCCGTGACCGGGAACCCGGTGATCGTCGGCACCAGGAACGTCGCGCCGAACATCGCCACCACGTGCTGCGCACCGAGCCCGATGGTCCGCGGCCACGTCAGCCGCTCGCCCGGCCGGACGATCTCGCCGTCGGGGATCGTCTTGCCGTCGTGGTGCAGGGTCCAGTTCAGGGGCATGGAGGGATTCTGGCGGAACGACGGGTCTCGTCGCGCACCCCCCCACGACCGGTGCAGGAACAGCGCCAGCCGCACGCCCGACTGCAGCGGAGGCTGACCGGAGCGCCAGACGACGTGGCCGTCGGGGCGCACCACGACGGCGCCGCGCTCCCCCACCTCGAGGAGCCGGACCGCGTCGGGGCGCGGGCCGGCCGGTCGCACCTCCCGCACCACGACCGGGACGGGCAGGCGCTCCCCCACTGCCTCGACCCACGACTCCCATGCGTCGGGGTCGAACGTCAGCAGGGTGAGCCCGCGGTCCTCGACGAGCGTGTGGACGGAGCGTCCGTCGTCGAGCGGCAGGTACGGCAGGCGGCAGCCCGGCCAGGTGGTGGGGCGGTGCCGCAGGACGCCCTCGTCGACCACGGGCTGCTCGCCGGGCTCGCGGTCCACCAGCCGACCCCCGTAGGCGTAGCCGAACTCCAGCCCGGTGGCCACGAAGTGCTCGATCTGGCCCGGCACGGTGTCGACGACGTGCTGCCGTGCGCGCTCGCCGGCCGCCGTGGTGCCCCGCAGGGCCGCCGTGCGCCCGAGCTGCAGGCGCGTGGCGCGCTCGGCGAGAGGCGCCATGACGCGGGCCGGCAGCCACGAGAGCGGCGGGCTGCTGACGGCACGCGTGGCCTGCCGGAGCGAGCGGTTGGTCACCCCCACGACCTTCGTCACCTCGTCGAGCCGCAGGTGGTTCGCGACGCTGTACTCCGCGAACCGCTCGACGACCGGTCGCCGCTCCTGCTCGTACGTGTCGAGCAGCGACGTGCTCGCCTCGCCGCTCAGCACGGCGTCGAGCTTCCAGGCGAGGTTGTCGGCGTCCTGCACGCCGCTGTTGAGCCCGAAACCGCCCGTGTGCGGGAAGCGGTGCGCCGCGTCGCCGACGAGGATCAGGCGCCCGCGCCGGAAGGAGGTGGCGACCTGCGAGGTCATCTCCCACGTGCCGGTGGAGCGGATCTCGACGTCGTGGTCGCGGCCGAGGATGGTGGGCACCATCCACTCCCAGTACGTCCGGCTCGACTGCGCGACCTCCTGCCCCGGGTGCAGGTAGACCGTCATGAGCACGTAGCAGTCGTCGGCGTGGGCGATCATCACGCCGGCGAAGTCGGGCCGATAGATCCAGGTGAGCAGCGGTCGGGTCGCACCGGCCGGGTAGAGGTCGGGGGCGCGGAAGAACGCGCTGCCCATGCGCGCGAGCACGGGCCCCTCGAGCCGGAGACGGGCGACGTCGCGGAGCCGGCTGTTGGCACCGTCGGCCGCCACGACGAACGCGCTGTCGACGTCCTCACGACCGAGCTCGGACGTCAGCCCGACGCGCTGCGTGCCGTCGGGCAGGACGCTCAGGTCCTCGACCTCCACGCCGCGCACGAACGTGACGAGCGGTGCGCGGTCGAGCGCGGCCCACAGCTCGCGCATCAGCTGGTGCTGGCCCACGTGCGATCGCAGGTACGGGCTGTACGTCCGGACGGCAGCCACCTCGTCGGCGTCGTCGAGGAAGTTGAGGTCGGCGATCGGGTCGTGCAGGTCCGACGCCCAGCGGATCGTGCCGAGCTCGGACAGCGGCGGGCTCAGCGCGGCCACGGTCGACGCGAGCAGCGGGTCGGCCTTCTCCCAGATCTCCAGCGACGTCGCGTTCACGACGTGGGCCGCGGGGTGCGTCAGCGGCTGACGTCGACGCTCGAGGACGGTGGTGGCGACGCCGCGGCTGGCCAGCAGCAGGGCGAGGGTCGAGCCGGCCGCGCCCGCACCGACGATCGTCACGGGCGGGCCGGGCACCGTCAGAGCGTCTTCCACGTGATCGTCTTCTTGTTGGTCCGCGGCTTCTGCCCCGGCGGGGTGCCCGCGCCCGGCACCAGGAGGTCGGCGGGGTCGTCGCCCCGGCGCAGCCGCGCGAGCAGGTAGTCGGGGTCGAACATCGTGCCGATCGGGTTCCTCTCGAACTCCTTCGTGCCGAAGAAGGCGGCCGTCTCCTCGATGGTCGGGAAGTTGTCGACCTGGAACTCCAGGCGGATGCCGTCGGGGTCCTCGTAGTAGAGCGACGTCGTCGGACCGTGGTTGATGGCCCAGACGGGATCGATCCCGCGACCCTTCAGCCGCTCGTAGGTGTCGAGCAGCTTCTCGATGGAGAGGAACTGCACGGCCAGGTGGTCGACGCCGTAGATCTTGCGGCGGTACCGCGCGAACGGGAACAGGAACCGCACGAAGCCGGGCACGCCGATCAGCGCCAACCGGTGGTGCTCGTGGTCCCAGCTCAGGAACGTGAGCTCGGAGTCCTCGTGCACCACGCGCGCGCCGAACACGGTGGCGTACCACTCGGTCATCTCGCGCCGCCGGGCCGTCTTGACCACCCAGTGGGCGAGGAAGTCGGGGGCCTCGTCCCAGGGACCGGGGGTGCGCTCGGCGGTGCGCTCGTCCTGTTGTGCCATGGTCGTCCTCTCGGGGCGTCAGACGTCGCGTGGGGCGACGATGGTGGTGCGTTGGGTGCCGAGGTCGGCGGCTCCCAGCGGGTGGCTGATGGACGCCGTGACGACGTCGCCCGGCACCAGGTACGGCTTCTTCAGGTTGGTGCGCACGAACGCCTGCCAGAGCCGACGCTCGCCGAGGATCGCGGTGGCCAGACGTCGCACGACGGCGGGCGGCGAGCCCGCCGTGATGCCGGACGGCGTGCCGGTGAGCAGCAGGTCGCCGGGGTCGAGGTCGCAGAAGGTGCTCAGCTCGGTCAGGGTCTCGGCCGGCTTGTGGAGCAGGTGGCGCGTGCTGTCGTGCTGGCGCACCTCGCCGTTGACCGCGAGCGTCAGGTCGAGCTCGTCGATGAGGCTCATCTCGTCGCGCTCCAGGACGGTGAGGTACGGGCCCACCGGGCAGAACCCGCGGTAGCTCTTGCCCTTGAGGAACTGGCCCTGCGGCAGCTGGACGTCGCGGGCGGAGAGGTCGTTGGCGACGGTCACGGCGAAGACGTGGTCGGCGAGGTTATCGCGCGTGACGGTGACCGGCCCGCGCACGCGGCTGCGCAGCACCAGGGCCATCTCGATCTCGTAGTCGAGCAGGCGCACGTGGGCCGGCCGCACGACGTCGTCGAACGGTCCGGTGACCGACGCGTCGGTCTTGTCGAAGAACAGGTTGAAGTCGAGGGCGTCGGGGTCCATCCCCGACTCGATCGCGTGCTCGCGGTAGTTCACGCCCTGGCACATCACGCGGCACGGGGTGGTGACCGGCGAGAGCACCTCGACGTCGTCGAGCGCGACCGAGCCGGACTCGGCGGCACGAGCCCGCCAGTCGTCCTCGCCGTGCTCGACGAGGTCGCCGGTGGTGGCGTAGGCGCCGTCGAGCGGGGCGACGAAGCCGTCGACACCGAGCACGCCCCAGGCCGGGTCCGCGGACGCGCCGGTCCGGTATCGCAGCAGGTTGGTCGCCACAGGTGCTCCTTCGTCGACGGCTCTCTCCCCCAACCGTAGGACGCTTTTTGATCGTGAGTCAAGAACTTGACCAGTCGTCAAGATCGAGACGGGTGGCCTACTGTGGTGGCGTGACGACGCAGGACCAGGCACGGACGCCGCGACCACCCCGCGTGGACCGGCGCCAGGCACTCCTCGACGCCGCCATCGCCCTGTTCGTCGAGCGTGGCTACGACGACGTGGGCGTCGGCGACGTCGCCGCGCGCGCAGGCGTGGCGCACGGGCTCGTGTCGTACTACTTCGGCGGGAAGCGCGGGATCGCGGCCGAGGCGCTGCGGCAGGTGCTCGCCGAGGTGAGCGCGCACCAGGCGCCTCGCCCCGACGAGACCACCGTCCGGGAGCGGCTCGAGGGCTTCGTCGGGCGCCACCTGGAGTTCCTCGCCACCTATCGCGAGGGGTACCTCGCGCTCCTGCACGGCGCCGCCGCGGCACAGCCGGAGGTGCGGCAGCTGCTGCGCGAGGCGCGGCTCGAGGGCGCGGCCACGGTGGCCGAGGTCGTCGGCCTGCCCCAGCCGCTCTCCCCCCTGCACCGGGTGGCGATGAGCAGCTGGGTGGCCGTGCTCGACACGTGCGCCGAGGAGGTGGCGGCCGACGACACGCTCGACGTCGGCACGCTCACCACGTGGGCGGTCGACGTGCTGCTCACCAGCCTCGACGCGCTCCCCGAGCCGCCGGCCTGACGGCTCCTCGGTCAGTCGTCGAGGTCCTCGCCGCGCGCCCAGTCGCGCATGACGATGAGCGTCTTCGTGTGCGTGGTGCGTCCGGTGCGGCGGATGCGGTTGACCACCCGCTGCAGGTGGTCGACGTCGTGCACGCGCAGCCGAACGAGCACGTCGGGGTCGCCCGCGATGGTGAAGACGTTCTGCACCTCCTCGATCCCGCGTAGGAGCTGCTCGAGCTCGCCGGTCTCGGTGTCGCCGGTGAGCCGGATCTCGGTGAACGCGTCGAGGTCGCCGGCGGCCCGGTCGTCGACGACGGTGACGTAGCCCTTGATCACGCCGATCCGCTCGAGGCGGTCGATCCGGCGGCTGACCGGGCCGGGCGACAGGTTCACCGCCCGCGCCAGCTCGCTGACCGGCGCCCTCGCGTCGCGGCGCAGCAGGTCGAGCAGACGGCGGTCGACGTCGTCGAGACGTGCCGCCCGTGGGGTCGCCCGCGACCCGTCACCGGCCTGCGCCATCACGCACCTCCCTGTCGGAGGCACCCAGGGTAGGGCAGGCCTGCTTCCGACCACGGGTGCCGGCGGACGGTCACCGTCCGGCGAGGGTGAGCGCGGCATCGACGATGGAGGCGGTGTCGATGCCGTGCAGGCGGTACGCGTCGTCGACGTCGCTCGACTGGCCGAACTCGCGGACGCCGAGCCCGACCAGCCGGTCGCCTCGCAGGCCGGCGAGGAACGACAGCGTGTGCGGGTGGCCGTCCATCACGGTGACCAGCGGGGCGGGGTGCGCGGCCGGGAACAGCACCTCCGCGATGTCGCTCGCGTGGTGCGCGCCCACGCGACCGCGCGCGTCGTAGGAGCGGTAGACGAGGTCGGGGCTGGTGAGGCACACGACGCCCGCCCGGACGCCGACTGACGCGAGCCTGTCGGCGGCGGCCAGCACCTCGGGCATGACCGCGCCGACGCCGACGAGGGTCACGTCGTCACCACCAGCGGGGTCGCCCAGCCGGTAGCCGCCCGCGACGGCGTGCCGTCGACGTCGCTCGAGCAGGTCGGGGTCGTCGGGGAGGCGGGCTGCCGTCTGGTCGAGCGGACGGGTCGACAGTCGGAAGTACGCCGACGTGCCGTCGGGCCGGCCCACCTGGCCCATCGCCGCGAGCAGGCACCACTCGAGGTCCTGCGCGAACGCCGGCTCCCACGCGACGCAGCCGGGCTGCTCGAGCCCGATCGACGGGGTGGTGATCGACTGGTGCGCGCCGCCCTCGGGCGCGAGCGTGACGCCCGAGGGCGTGCCGACCAGGATCGACTGGCCGCCGGCGTACATGCCGTACGACCACGGCTCGAGCGCCCGGGCGACGAAGGGGTCGTAGAGCGTCGCGAGCGGGATGAGCCGCTCGCCCCACCGGCTCCAGGTGGTGCCGAGCTCGCCGAGCAGGCCCACCAGGTTGACCTCGGCGATGCCGAGCTCGATGTGCTGACCTCCGGTGCCCTCGGCCCAGCGCAGCGTGCGCTGCGCGTCGTCGGCGAACCAGTCGCGTCGGTCCTGCGCCGACCAGACACCGGTCTTGTTGATCCAGCCGCCGAGGTTGGTGGAGGAGGCGACGTCGGGGCTGCAGGTGACGACCTTCCCCGCGACCTGGGGCGCCTCGCGCGTGAGGTCGACGAGGAACCGGCCGAGTGCGGCCTGCGTCGACACCGGGGCGCGGTGCGACCGGCCCAGGGCCACGGGCAGGGCGTCGACGGTCGGTGTGGCGACGGGCTCGCGGCGCAGCGCCTCACCCCGTCGGCGGCAGAGCTGGTCGGCGGCGGAGCCGGGCTCGAACGCCCGCCACGGGTCGGCGCGGTCGGCACCGACCTCCGCAGCGTAGGCGTCCATCTGCTCCTCGGTGAGCAGCGCGGAGTGGTTGGCCGGGTGGCCCTCGATCGGCAGCCCGCGGCCCTTGATCGTGTAGGCGAGGACGACCGTCGGTCGGTGCGTGTCGACGTGGCGGAACGTGTCGACGAGGAGGTCGAGGTCGTGCCCGCCCAGGTCGCGCACGGCCTCGGCGAGGGTGGCGACGGACAGCGACCCGACGAGCGCCGTCAGCTCCGCGCTGGCGTCGTCGCCGAGGATGCGGTCGGGCAGCTCGGCCGGGTCGGCGCGCAGCATCCGCTGGTACTCCTCGTTGGGCATCGACTCGAGCCGGCGGCGCAGGTCGGCGCCTCCGGGGCGCTCGAAGAGGGACGTGATCGTCCGGCCCCACGCCAGGGTGAGCACCTGCCAGCCCGCGGCCTCGAACATCCCCTCGAGGCGGTGGACCTGCACGTCCGGCACCACACGGTCGAGCGACTGGCGGTTGACGTCGACCACCCACAGCACCTCGCCGAGCCCGGCGACGGCAGGGTCGGCGACGGCCTCCCACACGGCACCCTCGTCGAGCTCCGCGTCGCCGACGAGGCTGATGAACCGTCCTGCGGGGGCGACGTCGGCGACGCGCGAGTCGAGGTAGCGGTGCGCGAGCGCGGCCCAGATCGCGGCCGTCGCGCCGATGCCGAGTGTCGGGGTCCTTGAGCCGGCTGGGGTAGCTCTGCAGGCCGCCCTTCTCGCGCAGCCGCCCGAGGTAGGAGGCGTCGAGGTCGCCGAGGAGGTAGTTGACGGCGTGCAGCACCGGCGAGGCGTGCGGCTTGACCGACACCCGGTCGTCGCGCTCCAGCTCGGAGAACCACAGGGCGGTCATGATGTCGACCATCGACGCGCTCGACGCCTGGTGCCCGCCGACCTTCACCCCCGATGCGTTCGGCCGCCCGTGGTTGGCGGCGTCGACGATGGCGGTGGCGATCCACCGCACTCGCTCGGCCACCTCCCGCAGGGTCGCGGAGGTGTCGGCGGACGTGGGGGCAGGGAGCAGCTCGGTCATCGGGGCCTCGCTCGGTCGCAGGACGGGCGGTCGCCCAGCGGGTCGCCGCGAGCCTTCTGGGCCCGCGTCCACGACCACGTGGCGTACCGCGACGGCGTCCGGGGATCGCCCGGAGGTCCAGGGTGGCTCTCGACGTTCGTCGCGAGGAAGCATCATGACCGAGTTCGCCTCTATACGTGACTTTCGTGCGAGTTGAGACGCAGCTGCAGCGCAAATGTGCCGCTGAGAGCACGATTCAGTCTCTACGCGACACTTCGCAGTGAACGGCCGTCACCAAGGCCGACCGTCCGGTCAGCGTCGCCCTCCCTGAGCGACAAGACTCACCGCACGACCGGTTTCATCCGGCAGGACAACCGTGGTGCTGACTATCGCCTGATGAGGGCACTCAGAATGCCCGAGAGCCCATCATCAGGACCCGCTGAGTCTTGTTGCAGATACGCCTCGATCACCGTCCGACCCATGTCGTGAATGAAACGTTGCCGCTCCGTCGCGTCCTCGATCTGCTCCCCGTAGGCGAACATGGTGTTGAGAGCCACGGAGAGGTCCCGATTTCGCTGTCGGTTTCTGTCGCGTACCCGAGACCGCGTCAACAGCACGCCCGCGACCGCAGCCAAAGCCAGTGCGGCGGTCAAATGGGCTCCGAGGACTTGAGTCTCCGACAGCCGAAGACCATGACCGCCGAAGAGGGCACAGTAGTGAGCAATCAGGGGAATGAGAGAGAGGAAAGCGCCGAACACGACGATCCCAATTCCCACATTCCACGCCTTGTTGGCCTGCCCCTCGGCAGCCTGCGCCTCCGAGTCGAAAAAAGAGGAGGCTTGCGCGTTAGTGGTCTGGGTGATCAGGGTTTTCAAGCGAGACGATTGCGAGTCGATGCTTGCCTTGCTGCTCTCGAAGTGCTCTGAGAGCTCATCGGCAGCTGATCGCAACTTCTCTGCACGATCCTCCGCCTCTTTGCGCACAGAGTCGATTGCGGACGACGACGACCTGGCGGCCTCCAGCACGGTCGTCCACTGATCACTTTCGATTGGAAACGGAGTCGTCCAGGGCAGCGAAGTCATCGCGCCCACTCCCGCGACATCCCCTTGCTGAGCGAAGTTGACCGCTTGACCGAGAGGATCGACATAGTTGAGGCCGAGTGGGGCCGCGAGTCGAGCGAGGTCAACCGCCTTCGACCGAAGAGATGGATCTCCCATCATCGTGCCAACGACATATCCGGCCGCCTGTGGAAACCCTCCCCGCACCGCAGTCTCTGCGAATGGGATCGCCTCTCGCCAGCCGGCTTCTCCCTGCTGATGCAGAAACCAAGCAAGCAATGCCGAAGCGAGGGGATTGCCGCCCTCTGCCGCCGGACGAACTTGAGCCTTTGCCGGTTCCGGCTGCCCCTGCATCCACGTTTGAGTAGCCGACGTGAAGGCGTCGGCATCAAAAGTTGGGTATCCGGCGGTCGCGGTAGGAGGTGAGCTCGACACACGGTCAGCATCCCTACCTCCACCGACAGAAAGAACTGTGCCGGAAGTAACGAGCACGTCGACCTCGCCAGCGGAAGAGCCTGACCGCAAAGCAAGCTTTCAGAAGAGAGATCGCTTGCTTTGCAATCTTTCGAGATCGCGGCAGCACCCCTCAGGCACACTGCACACGTGCCCGACCCGCTCCACAACCTCCTCGCCGCGCCGCCCGACCTGCCGGTCGTCGCGGGGCTGGCTGCGCTGGGCGAGGCGGTGCGAGGTCGGGGCGTCGCGGTGGTCCAGGCTCCTCCCGGGACCGGCAAGACGACGCTCGTCCCGCCTGCGGTCGCGGTGGCCGTCGAGGGTCGCGTGGTCGTCACGCAGCCGAGCCGGATCGCCGCTCGCGCCGCCGCGCGACGGCTGGCGCACCTGCTCGGGGAGCCGGTCGGCGAGACCGTCGGGTACGCCGTCCGCGGTGACCGGAAGACGAGTCGGCGCACGCGGGTCGAGGTCGTCACCACCGGGCTCCTGCTGCGACGCATCCAGCACGACCCCGAGCTGGCCGGCGTCGGCGCGGTCGTGCTCGACGAGGTGCACGAGCGCCACCTCGACGCCGACCTGACCCTCGCGCTGCTCGTCGACGTCCGCGCCAACCTGCGCGACGACCTCGTCCTCATCGCGATGTCGGCCACCGTCGAGGCGGAGCGGACTGCAGGGTTGCTGGCCTCGGTCGAGGAGCCGGCGCCGGTGGTCGACGTCCCGGGCGCCCTGCACCCCGTGCAGTCCATGTGGTCCTCGGCGCCTCCCGGCGTGCGTCGGACCGACGACCGCGGCATCACCCCGGCCTTCCACGACCACGTCGCCTCGACCGTCCGCCGGGCGCTCGCCGAGCACGAGGGCGACGTGCTCGTCTTCGTGCCGGGCGTCGCGGAGGTCGACGCGACCATGCGCCGGCTGCACGACGTCGACGCCGACGTGCGCCCCCTGCACGGACGCCTGCCCGGCGCGGAGCAGGACCGTGCGCTCAGCGAAGGTCCGCGTCGCCGGGTCGTCGTCTCGACCGCGGTCGCGGAGTCGTCGCTGACCGTGCCGGGCGTGCGGGTCGTCGTCGACGCCGGCTTCTCGCGCGAGCCGCGCACCGACCACCGTCGCGGGCTTTCGTCGCTCGTGACGGTGGCGGTGAGCAAGGCGGCCGCGGAGCAGCGGGCGGGTCGCGCCGGACGTCTCGGACCGGGTGCCGTGCTGCGCTGCTGGTCGAAGGAGGAGCACGCCCGCCTGGCCGACCACCCGGAGCCCGAGATCGCCACCGCCGACCTCACCGCGTTCGCGCTGGAGGCGGCCTGCTGGGGCAGCGACGACGTGCGCGACCTGGCCCTGCTTGACCAGCCGCCCGAGCACGCCCTGGCCACGGCACGGCAGACGCTCCTTGAGCTCGGCGCGACCACCGACGACGGACGAGCGACCGCCCGCGGCCGCGTGATGGCGAGCGTGCCCGTCGACCCGCGGCTCGCGCGAGCGCTCATCGACGGGTCCCCACTCGTCGGGGCCCGGCGGGCGGCCGAGGTGGTGGCGATGCTGGGCGAGGACGTCCGCTCACCCGGCGGCGACCTCGTCGCGGCGCTCCGCTCGCTGCGCTCGGGCCACCGGTCGGGGCCGTGGCGCGACCAGGTGAAGCGGCTCGAGGCCATCGCGAAGGAGCACGCAAAAGAGGCGACCGGTGCACGATCGCTCACCGACGACGTCGCCGTCGGCCTGGTCGTGGCTCTCGCCCACCCGGACCGCGTCGCGCGGAAGCGCGCGGGCGGATCGGTGTACCTGATGACCGGCGGCACCGGCGCTGCCTTCGACCCCCGCGACCCCAGCCCGCTGGCTGGCCTGGAGTGGCTGGCTGTCGCCGACGCCGACCGACGGTCCGGGCAGCGCGAGGCCCGCATCCGCTCGGCCGCGCCCCTCACCGAGGACCTCGCGCTCGAGGCCGCGGGCTCGTCGTGGACCGAGGTCGACGAGGTCACCTGGGTCGACGGTCGGGTGCGGGCGCGCCGCCGCACGCTGCTCGGCGCGATCGAGCTCTCGTCGGTCCCGATCAAGGACCCGCCGGCCGACGCGGTGACCGCAGCCATCCGGGAGGCGTTGGAGGTCGAGGGCATCGACTTGCTCACCTGGTCGGAGTCGGCCACCGCCCTCCGCGCCCGTCTCGACTTCCTCCACCGCGCGATCGGCGCCCCGTGGCCCGACGTCAGCGACGACGCCCTGACCGAGACCCTCGAGTCGTGGCTCGGACCGCAGCTCGCGCGCGTCCGCTCCGCCCAGGACCTCCGCCGCATCGACGTCACCTCGGCCCTGCGCGCCCTCCTGCCCTGGCCCGACGCGAGCCGGCTCGACGACCTGGCGCCCGAGCGGGTGGAGGTCCCCAGCGGGTCGAGCGTGAGGATCGACTACGCCCAGGAGCAGCCCGTGCTCGCGGTCCGACTGCAGGAGGTCTTCGGCTGGACCGCGACGCCGACCCTGGCGGACGGCAGGATCCCGGTGCTGCTGCACCTGCTCTCCCCCGCGCGTCGACCCGCCGCGGTCACCGCCGACCTCGACTCCTTCTGGGACAACGGCTACCCGGGCGTCCGCGCCGACCTTCGTGGGCGCTACCCGAAGCACGCCTGGCCCGACGATCCCCGCAGCGCCACCCCGACCCGACGGACGAAGCCGACACGCGACCAGCGGTGACGCCGAGCAGCGCGTCGAGGATCCTCGACGCGCAGGGGTTGCGCCGCGATGAAACGTGCCCGTACCATCGGAAAGAACGATACCGTTTCGTTTCATCCGCGACCGTCGCACCAGGAGCACCATGACCCCGGCCGAAGCCGCAGCCGCCCGTCCTCGCGTGGAGGGCGAGCGTGAGCACGAGATCCTCGAGGCAGCGCTCGACGTCCTGGCCGACGTCGGCTACGACCGCCTGACGATGGACGCCGTGGCCTCCGCCGCGCGAGCGTCGAAGGCCACGCTGTACCGCCGTTGGGACACCAAGGCCAGCCTCGTCCTGGAGGCCGTCCTCGCCCAGAAGGGTCCTCTCGCGGCCGTGCCCGACACCGGCAGCCTGCGCGGCGACCTCCTCGCCTCGCACTGCGGTCGCGGGGGGCTGACCGACGAGCGTCAGATCGCGATCTTCAGCGCCGTGCTCACGGCCCTCGGCCGCGACGCCGAGTTCGCCGACGGCTTCCGCACCCGGGTCCTCGGCCCCAAGGTCGAGGCGACCCAGGAGCTCTTCGCCCGTGCCCGCGAGCGTGGTGAGGTCCGCGACGATGTCGACCTCGACATCGTCGGGCCGGCCCTTGCCGGCATCGTGCTGCACCGCGAGTTCGTCCTCGGCGAGGTGCCCACCCCCGAGAGGGTCGCCGCCGTCATCGACCAGGTGATCCTCCCCGCCGTCCTGCGCCACTCCCCCGACCAGACCCCCAAGGACCCCTCATGACCGACACCACCCCCGACGCCGGGAGTCACCTCACCGAGCCGGAGGACCTCACTCCCGAGACGAACCGCCGGCTGGGCTGGGCGCTCGTCATCATCTGCATCGCGCAGCTGATGGTCGTGCTCGACGCGACGATCGCCAACATCGCCCTGCCCTACATCGCGACCGACCTGAAGATCGGCCAGGCGAACCTGCAGTGGATCGTCACGGGCTATGCCCTCGCGTTCGGCGGCCTGCTGCTCCTCGGCGGCCGCCTGGCCGACCTCTACGGTCGTCGCCGGATCTTCATGACCGGCCTCGTCGTGTTCGCCGTCGCCTCGGCGTTGGGCGGACTCGCCCAGAACGAGCCGATGCTGCTCGCGTCGCGCGGCCTGCAGGGCATCGGCGCGGCGCTGGCCGCTCCCGCCGCCCTGGCGCTCATCACGACGACCTTCCCCGCGGGCCCCCTGCGCAACCGCGCGTTCAGCGTCTACGCCGCGCTGTCGGGTGTGGGCGCGGCGATCGGCCTGATCCTCGGCGGCTGGCTGACCGGCCTGGAGCTGGGCAACCTCGAGGGCTGGCGGCTGACGTTCCTCATCAACGTGCCGATCGGCCTGGTGGCGGCGTTCCTGGCGCCGCGGTTCCTGCCCGAGAGCAAGCCGCAGCGCCTGCCGCTCGACATCCCCGGCGCCCTGAGCGGCACCCTCGGTCTGGCCGCGCTGGTCTTCGGCCTGTCCCGGGCCGGCGACGAGCGCTACGGCTGGGGCGACACCTCGACCGTCGTGCCGCTGGTCGTCTCGGCCGTGCTGCTCGTCGGCTTCATCGTGATCGAGCGCTCGGTGAAGAGCCCGCTGCTGCCCCTCGACATCTTCGCCAGCCGCGCCCGCTCGGTCGCGTTCGCCTCGATGATGATCACCCCGGCGGCCATGTTCGCGATGTTCTTCTTCCTGTCGCTGTTCGTCCAGAACGTGCTCGGCTACAGCCCGCTGCACACGGGCTTCGCGTTCCTGCCGTTCACGGTCGGCATCGTCATGGGCGCGACCCTCTCGTCGAAGCTGATCGCGCGCATGGACCCGCGGTTCATCGCCGGAGTCGGCACGATCCTGGCCGGCATCGCCCTGTTCGGCTTCTCGCGGATCAGCGTCGACGACAGCCCCGCCCACCTGCTGCGCATCGCAAGTGGCAGCGGCTCGCTGAGCGACGACGTGAACTACTGGACCGCGATCGCGCCGTTCATCATCCTGATGGCGTTCGGCATGGGCCTGGTGTTCGTGACGATGACCCTGGTGGCCGTGCACGGCATCCCTTCGGAGGAGTCCGGCATCGGCTCGGGCGTGCTCAACACCATGCAGCAGGTGGGCGGCGCCATCGGCCTGGCCGCACTGTCCACCGTCGCCCTGCACTTCTCGACCAACCGCGGCGAGGAGATCGGCGGCGCCCTCCAGGCCACGTCCGGGTCGGGTGCCGCCCCCTCCCCCGACGCCGCCGACCGACTGAACGCCCTCATCGGCCAGGCCGCCTTCACCGAGGGCGCGACCCACGCGTTCCTCGTCGGCGCCTTCATGATCTGGACCGCCTCGGCCATCATCTGGCTGCTGCTGAACGTCAAGCACGACGAGCTGGCGACGGACGGGCCGGAGGGCGTCGCCGTCTGATCCTGACGTCGGGTGCCCTCCATTGAGCACCCGACTCTTGGGGCCAGTCCTCTAGGTCGGGTGCCAGCGCCGAGATCTTGGGGTGAAGACGTCGATACGTTTCGCCTGGCCGACAGGCGCAGTGACATTTGTCCCGGCAACACACGAGCGGCCCCAGAAGCACTGCCCCGAAGAGGAGGCAGCAGCTACCTCGGGCTCAACGTAGTGTCGGTGAATGTCACGAAGGCCCGCTTCGCGATACGAACTATGCCTCCGACTCGACGTCCGCTGCCCTGCGAGTCAATTGCGTGAGGCCGTTAGTTGTCCCCTCCGACGTATATGGTCGAACGCATGAGCGATGTCGATGGAAAGCACGTCTTCCTGTCATACGTGAAGGAAGACACGGAGGCCGTCGATCGACTGTGCGAAGTCCTTGAAGCGGCGCAGATTCCTTACTGGAGAGATCGCAAGTCTCTAGGACCTGGGGACATCTGGAAAGCGAAGATCCGTGAAGCGGTGCGGGACGGCTCCCTCGTGTTCCTAGCTTGCTTTTCCGATGAGTCGCGTGCGCGCGAAAAGTCGTACCAGAACGAAGAACTGACTCTCGCAGTCGAAGAGTTCCGCAAAATGCCTCCAGGGCGAACCTGGCTGATTCCTGTGCGTTTCGACGGGGGGCCGGTTCCCGAATGGGACCTGGGGGCGGGGCGGGTCTTGGGCGACCTCAACTACTCCGACCTCTTCGGCGACCAGTACACAAGAGAATCTGTCGAGCTGGTGACGACCATCCATCGCCTGATGGGCGAAAAGCGCCTCGATGCTGCGACGGCCATGGCGGCCGTAGAGCAGGCCACGGCGGTGAACCGCCCGGACCTGCTGCGACGCATGACCAAAGACATGTTGCTGGAGCAGGCGCGGCGTATCGAGCTCGACGAGTTGATCTCCCGAGAGGTGCAGAGGGTTAGTGAAGTCGTAGCGGATAGGGACCGCGTTGCAGGGCCTATGGAGGGCTTAGGAGAAGAGATCTACGTGAAGGTCGCGGCCCAGGCGCACGACCTCTGGAAGCTATCCGAACCCTTTTGCGCCTCCCTCCAGGTCGCGACGAGATGGGGCACTGGGAACGATCTCGACCCCTGGCGTACCGGTATCCGAGCGTTTGCGCAGGGAGCGGCGAAGCAGGACAGCGGCATGCCCGCTCTGCTCGAACTCCGTCACATTCCGGCAGTAGTCGCGATCATGACCGTCGTTGGGCTCAACCGGTTGTTGCAAGTAGCCCTTCGTTGAGGGTCTGGGCTGGAGTCTTCCATCCGAGGGTCTGGCGTGGGCGGGTGTTCAGGCGTAGGG
>NZ_LUNF01000035.1:0-35979 GCF_001626145.1 Aeromicrobium sp. REDSEA-S32_B7 | reverse complement strand
GGCCTACTTCGAGAACATGCCGCTGCGCCGCTCGTCGATCCCGCGGGGGGACCACCTGCAGCTCTTCCGTCGGCTGCACTGGGGTGCGCTCGCGTCGTTCCACATGCTCGACACGCGCCAGTTCCGCGACGACCAGGGCTGCGGCGACGGCTACCGGGCCGACTGCCCGGCGGCCGTCGACCCGAGCCGCAGCATCGTCGGACCCGCGCAGGAGCGCTGGCTGCTCGACGGGTTCCGCCGCTCGCGGGCCCGCTGGGACGTCATCGGCCAGCAGGTGTTCTTCGCCCAGCGCGACAGCACCGACGGTCCGGTCAAGACGGTGTCGATGGACGCCTGGGACGGCTACCAGGCGTCGCGAGACCGCATCACGCGCGGCTGGGTCGACGCGCAGGTCCGCAACCCCGTGGTGCTCACCGGCGACGTGCACGCCCACTGGGCCTCGGAGCTGAAGCTCGACTACGACGACCCGACGTCGCGCAGCGTCGGCACCGAGCTCGTGTGCTCGTCGGTCACGTCGGGCGGCAACGGCGCCGACAGCGCCGTGACGGCGCACCCGTGGCTGCGGTGGAACCCGCACCTGAAGCTGCAGAACAACCTCCGCGGCTACGTGCGCACCCGCATCACGCCCGACGACCTGACGGCCGAGTTCCGCTGCCTGCCCCAGGTGCGGACCCCGGGCGCGGAGGCGTTCACGCGGGCCACGTTCGTCGTGGAGGACCGCGTGCCGGCGCTGAACCTCGTCCAGGACCGTGGGGTCCCCGGCGCGCGGACGTTCGCGGCCCGGTGACCGTGCTCGGGGACGCCCGCCGCGCTGCCGCGAGGTCCGGAGCTGCCTAGGCTGACGACGTGACGATCCACGACGAGCACCCGTTCGTGCCGCCCGAGGGGGAGCGCGACGTGCTCCGACGCCTGCGCGGTCGTCTGCCGGCGGCCGTCACGGTCTGGGCGGCCGGCGAGGGGCGGAGCAGGGTCGGGCTGACCGTCTCCTCCTTCCTGCTCGCCGCGGGCGACCCGGCTCGCGTGCTGGCGCTGGTCGACGAGGAGTCGGACCTCTGGGACGCCCGCCCCGAGCGCGTGAGCGTGAACGTGCTCGGGGCGGACCACGCCTACCTCGCCGACGCCTTCGCGGGGACGGCGCCGGCTCCCGGCGGCCCGTTCACGCTCGGGTCGTGGAGCGACGGTCCTTGGGGACCGTGCCTCGACGACGCCGTCGCCTGCGTCGGCGTCAGCCTCGACGACGTCGAGCCCGGGCACGAGGGGTGGAGCCTGCTGCTGCGCGGCACCGTCGACGACGTCGACCTGCGCGACGGACCCGCCCTGATGCACCTGCGCGGTCGCTACCGCACCTGACGGTGGTGCCCGGCGTGCGTGAGGTGCGCTGGCTAGACTGACCGAATGGCGTTGCTCGACGAGATCACCGGCCCCGCGGACCTGCGGGCGATGTCCGACGCCGACCTCGAGACGCTCGCCCACGAGATCCGTGAGCGCACGATCGACGCCGTCGCGGCGCACGCCGGGCACCTGGGCCCGAACCTCGGCGTCGTCGAGCTGACGCTCGCGCTGCACCGGGTCTTCGACTCCCCGCGCGACCGCATCGTGTGGGACACCGGCCACCAGGCCTACGTGCACAAGATGGTCACCGGACGCGCCGGCGACTTCGACACCCTGCGCCAGGAGGGTGGCCTGTCCGGCTACCCGAGCCGGGCGGAGTCCGAGCACGACTGGGTCGAGAACAGCCACGCGTCCACCAGCCTGTCCTACGCCGAGGGCATGGCGCGGGCCAACCAGGTGCTGGGACGCGACGACCACGTCGTCGCGGTGATCGGCGACGGCGCCATGACGGGCGGCATGGCCTGGGAGGCCATCAACAACATCGCCGCCTCGCAGGACCGTCGCGTCGTCATCGTCGTCAACGACAACGGGCGCTCCTACCAGCCGACGGTCGGCGGACTCGCCAACCGGCTCACCGACATCCGCACCAACCCGCGCTACGAGCCGGCGCTCGGCGCGATCCGCGAGCGGCTGAACCGCGGCGGCTCGGTCGGCCCGGCCGCCTACGACGCCCTGCACGCCATCAAGAAGGGCCTGAAGGACGTCCTCGCGCCGCAGGGCATGTTCGAGGACCTCGGCCTCAAGTACGTCGGCCCCGTCGACGGGCACGACCGCAAAGCCGTCGAGTCCGCCCTCGCGCACGCCAAGCGCTTCGGCGGTCCCGTGCTCGTGCACGTCCTGACCACCAAGGGCCAGGGCTACGACATCGCCGTCGCGAACGAGAACGACCAGATGCACCAGGCCCCGCAGTTCGACCGGACGACGGGCGACGCCGTCTCGGTCGCGCCGGCCGGGTGGACGTCGGTCTTCCGCGACGAGGTCGTCCGGATCGCCGACGAGCGCCCCGACGTCGTCGGCATCACCGCGGCGATGCTCTACCCCGTGTGCTGCTCGACGTCGCCCTCCACCGGTGCGGCGTCACGTTCGTGCTCGACCGCGCGGGCGTCACCGGCGACGACGGCGCGAGCCACAACGGCATGTGGGACATGTCGATGCTGCAGCTCGTGCCGCGGCTGCGCCTGGCCGCGCCGCGCGACGGCGCACGGCTGCGCGAGCTGCTGCGCGAGGCCGTCGACGTCGACGACGCGCCCACGGTGGTGCGCTTCGCGAAGGGTGCCGTGCCCGCCGACGTCGAGGCGATCGACACGGTCGGCACGTGCGACGTGCTCGCCCGCGGCGACCGCCAGGACGTCCTCGTGCTCGCGGTCGGCTCGATGGTGCCCACCTGCCTCGCGGCGGCGGAGCAGCTGTCGGCGCAGGGGTTGGGGGTCACGGTCGTCGACCCGCGCTGGGTCAAGCCGTTCGACCCCGCCGTCGTCGGGCTCGCCGCCGAGCACCGCCTCGTCGTGACGGTCGAGGACAACGGCCGGACCGGCGGTGTCGGGGCGGCGTTCACGCAGGCGCTGCGCGACGTCGAGAGCGACGTGCCTGTCCGCGTGCACGGCGTGGCCCAGGAGTTCCTCGACCACGCGAAGCGTCCGGTCATCCTGGAGCGGCTCGGCCTCACGCCGGACGCCGTGGCCGCCGACACGCACGCCGCCTGGCTGCGACTGACCGGGAACAACGCGGACGTCTGAGGGCTTGACGATGAAGTGGCCCTCACGACGTGACCGAGACGACGCGACCGACCCGACGCCCTCCGGCGACGGCCCGGTCCTCATCCATGCCCTCGACGGGTTCCTGACCGCGGGCGGAGCGCCGCGCATCGCGGCGCAGCACCTGCTCTCCGGGCGCGGCGAGGTGCTGCGCAGCTTCGACGTCGACGAGCTGTACGACTACCGCGCGCGGCGTCCGTTCATCACGTTCCGCCAGGACCACTACGTCGACTACGACGAGCCGCGGCTCGACGTCGTCCGCGAGCACGACCGGTCGGGCACGCCGTACCTGGTGCTGACGGGTCCGGAGCCGGACTTCCGGTGGGAGTCGTTCGTCGACGGCGTGCAGGAGGTCGTGGAGGACCTCGACGTGAGCCTGACCCTCGGCCTGGGGGCGGTGCCGATGGGCGTGCCGCACACGCGGCCCACGATGATCACGGCGCACGGCTCGCGACCGGAGCTCGTCGACCGCACGAACCTGTGGCAGGCCGAGGTGCGCGTGCCGTCGTCGGCGCAGTCGCTGCTGGAGTACCGGCTGACCCAGCGCGGGCTCGACAGCGCCGGCTACGTCGCGCACGTGCCGCACTACCTGACCCAGGTCGACTACCCGCCGGCGGCGCTCGCGCTGCTCGAGGCGGTGCTCGACCGCACGGGCCTCGACCTCGACCTCGACCCGCTGCGCGCCGTGCAGGGCGCCACGGTGGCCGACATCGAGCGTCAGATCGAGGACCAGGGCGGCGCCGAGGTCCTCGCGGGCCTCGAGCAGCAGTACGACGCCTTCACCCGCGGCGCCGCCGAGTCCCTCCTCGCCGAGGACGGCGACCTGCCCAGCGGCGACGAGCTGGCCGACCAGTTCGAGCAGTTCCTCGCCCGTCAGCGCAAGGACGACCAGGACTGACGCGGTCTCGCCCACCATCGGTGGATCTGGACCCTTGGAAGCGCTCCTGCGGTTCAGCATCCACCGATGGCGGGCAGCGCGACGCAAGGATCCTGCGTTCACGACGGGATCCCGTAGCCAACGCAGACGTGTGGGACCAGCAGCGGCCCAACGCAGCATCGTGCGTCCACCCCGTGCCGAACCCGCAGCCCGAGACCCCAGCCCAGCGCCATCGCCAGCCGCCCGGTCGAGGCGCTCACGGAGACGAGACACAGCGCCAGCCGAGCCAGCGCAGCAGCACGATGAAACCCCTTGCAGGCAGCGCAGCAGCAAGCCGTCACCCGCGCAGGCAGCGCGCGCGGTCACGACGCGACGCAAGCAAGCACCACGGTGTGAGCCCGCTCTCCACCCCCGCACGCCGACGCGGAGCGGTCTCGCGGATCGGTAGGATCTGCGCGTGCCTGCATCCCTCGACGAGCTCGTGACCCTGCTGGACCTCGAACCGCTCGAGGTGGGCCTCTTCCGTGGCGGTCAGCCGGAGGGGTCCAGCCTGAAGCGGGTCTTCGGCGGCCAGGTGGCGGCCCAGGCCGTGACGGCCGCCCAGCTGACGGTGCCGGAGGACCGGCACATCCACTCGTTGCACGCGTACTTCCTGCTCGGCGGCGACCCGTCGATCCCGATCGTGTACGACGTCGAGAACGTGCGCGACGGTGGCTCGTTCACGACGCGTCGGATCGCGGCGCGTCAGCACGGCGAGAACATCTTCTACATGACGGCGTCGTTCCAGCGCACGGAGGACGGGTTCGACCACCAGGACGTCATGCCGCAGGTGCCGTCGCCGGAGGAGTCGGTGCCGCTGCTCGACGTGATCCGCCAGGTCCGCCCGCAGGAGGTGGAGTCGTGGAAGCGTGAGTGGTCGTCGTTCGACCTGCGCTACATCGGCGACAACCGCCCGGCCGACGACCCGACGCGGGCGACGGTGCCGGCGGTGCAGCGGCTGTGGTTCCGGGCCGACGGCACGCTGCCGGCGTCGCGGATCATCCACACGGCGGCGTTCGTGTACATCAGCGACTTCAGCCTGCTGGGCGTCGCGCTGCTGCCGCACGGTGAGCTGATCAGCTCACCGCGGGTGCAGCCGGCGTCGCTGGACCACACGATCTGGTTCCACCGGCCGATCAGCGCCGACGAGTGGCTGCTGTACGACCAGACGTCGCCGTCGGCGTCGGGTGCGCGCGGACTGAGCACGGCCCGGGTGTTCGCCGAGGACGGTACGCTCGTCGCGACCGTCGCGCAGGAGGGCCTGATCCGACGGGTCACGCCCCGCGACTGACGCCCCCGGTCGTCACGGCGTCCCGAACGACAGCGACGACGGGTGCTGGGGTCCGGTGAGCACCGTCATCGGCACGAGCGCCGGGAGGAGCGAGCCGATGGTCGGCAGCAGGTGCGGCGCGTCGAAGCCCTGCACCGAGACGCGCAGCCGGTGTCCCTGGGGGATGCGGGCGCGGGTGGGGAAGATCTCGACGTCGATCGGCGCGACCTGGCCGGGGGCGAGCGGAGCCTGCGCCGCGCGCGTGAACGGGTGGTACGGCTGCACCAGCGTCCCGTCGACGTAGCGCGAGCGTGAGCGGTCGAGCGCGCGGTGCGAGAGCACCTGCCAGCCGCCGGTGAGCCGCGAGACCGTGCCGTCGGGTGCGACGTCGGAGACGGTGACCGAGAGCATGCCGTCGCCGGCGGGGGAGGAGGTGTAGAGGCGTGCGTTCAGCGGTCCCTGCACCACGACGTCGGCCTTGAGCGGCGCGGTCTCGAACACGGGGCCGAGGGTGTCGTTGAAGGAGTTGTTCGTGAAGCACGGCAGGTCCGGCAGCGCCTGGCGCAGGATGCCCGCGGTCCACTGGTTGGCCGAGCGCGTGCAGAGACCCTGCACGGGGATGGTCGGCACGGTCGTGCTGCCGCTGCGCGGCGGCCCGGCGGTGAGGCCGCCCGGCGCGCCGGCCGTCGTGGCGGTGCCGCTGAGCCGGAACGTGCGTGGGGTGAGGGTCGACGGCATCCACGACGTCCCGCGGACCCAGCGACCGCTGCCCTGCTCGTAGCTGCTGAGACCGGCGATCTCGTCGAGCCGCTGGCCGGGGAGGCCCTTGACGTAGTGGTCGAACCAGCGCAGCTGCAGCTGCTCGATGCTGCCGTAGCCGGCGTCGCCGACCTCGGCGCCCGACGAGCCCTGCAGGTGGTCCCAGGGGCCGACGATCATGCGGGTCGGGACGCCCCGACGCTGCAGGTTCTCGTACAGGAGCGGGGTGCCGCGCTGGAAGAGGTCGTACTGCCCGGCGATGAAGAACGTGGGCACGGTGATCCGTGACGCGACCTGCAGCGGCGAGCGCTGCGTGTAGAAGGCACCGTCGTAGGCGGGCTCGCCGCCGGTGAAGGCGGCGAGCAGGAGCTGGCTGCTGAACAGGCCGTTGCCGAGCAGGTGGGTCACGAGGGTGCCCAGGCCCGTGCCGGGGTCCGTCGCGGTGAGGGCCGGCGGGATGATCGACGTGCCGCTCACCAGGCCGAGCCAGAGCGGGATGAACCCGACGTCGAGCGCTCCGCCCGAGGCGACCACGTCGCGGTACACGTCGGCGCCGGGCACCTGGGGGAAGATGGCCTTCAGGCCCTTCGGCCGGTCGGCGGCGGCGAAGAGCTGGGCGATGCCCATGTAGGAGGGGCCGTTCATGGCCGTGCGTCCGTCGCTCCACGGCTGCTCGGCGGCCCAGGTCATGACCTCCCCGAAGTCGCGGTCCTCGCGCGAGCAGAACGCGCACCAGGTGCCGCCGGAGCTGCCGGTGCCGCGGGCGTCGACCGTGAGGTGCAGGTAGCCGCGCTTGACCAGGTAGCTCGGGTCGGTCCCCAGGAGGCCGCCGGCCTGGGACTGGACGTTCTTGTTGTAGGCCGTGATGGTGACGACGACCGGCAGCCGTCGGGTGACCGTCCGTCCGGAGGCGTCGACGGGGCGCATGAGGTTGCCGCGCAGCACGGTCCCGTCGGACGTGCGGATCGCGAGGTCCTGCTGGGTGACGGTGCTCGGGTACTGCTCGGGCCGCGGCTTCCACGCCGACGTCGCCGAGACGGCGCCCGTGACGGATGTCGCGGAGGCGGGCGGGACCGCCGTGGCCGCGCCCGCCGGGGCCGTCAGCGCGGCGCACGTCGCCGCTGCGAACACGGCGAGCACGAGGGTGCGGGTGAGCAGGTTCGTCATCGGTCCTCCTGGTGGTCCGGGAGGACCAACGACGAGACCTGCATCACGTCACGCCCGTGACGACGTCAGTGGCTGACCCGACCGACGAGGTGCGTCACGTCCTTCTTCTGCGCGCGGACGCCGAAGACGATGCCGTCGTCGGACGCGTCGGACCCGAAGACGACGGTCGTCGGCAGCAGCACCGGCTTCTTGAACTCGACGTCGACGGTGAACGCGTCGGGCAGCCGGTTCTGCAGGGCCGCCAGGCTGCGCGCCTTGGTCCACATCCCGTGCGCGATGTTGGTCGGGAAGCCGAACGCCTTCGCGGTGACGGGGTAGAGGTGGATGGGGTTGCGGTCGCCCGAGACGGCGCCGTAGCGGCGTCCGAGGTTGCCCGCGAGCCGCCAGTGCACGACGCCTCGCGGCGCCTCGACGCCGTCGAGCACCGGCGTCGAGGTCTCGGCGTCGCCGCCGCGCCCCCGCGAGAACAGCGTCATGGTCTCGTCCCAGACGACCTCGTCGCCGACCGTGACGGTGGTGAGCACGTCGACGAGGCGGCCCTTCGGGTGCGGGCGCAGGTCGGCGGCGTGCACGGACACGTCGAACGTCTCGTCGAGGCCGATCGGGCGGTGCTGGGTGATGCGGTTGCGCAGGTGCACCAGGCCCATGGGCGCGAACGGGAACGACGTGTCGGTCATGAGCGCCATGTGCAGCCCGAAGGCCGCCATGTGCGGGTACGTGACCGGCAGGTGCTCGGCGCGCGGGAACGCGCAGACCTCGAGGTAGCGCTCCAGGTGGGCCGGGTCGGTACCGACGCCGCGCCGCTCGAGCACGAGGTCGGGCACGGTGCCCGACGCGTGCTTGACGCCGGGCAGCGATCCGACGACCGGCAGGGCCGGCAGGGCCGCCTTGAGCATGAGCGGCAGCGTGGCCGGAGCCGCCTCGAACTGCCTCGTGGTCACGACGCCCCCAGCAGCATCTGGCCGTTGACGCCGAGCACGTTGCCGCTCACCGCGCCGGAACCGGGGTTGGCGAACCAGGCGATGGCCTCGGCGACGTCGACGGGCTGGCCGCCCTGCGACATCGAGTTCATGCGACGGCCGGCCTCGCGGATGCCGAGCGGGATGGTCTTGACCATCTCGGTCTCCATGAAGCCCGGGGCCACGACGTTGGCCGTGATGCCGTCGCCGGCCACGCGCTCGGCGAGCGCCTGGATCCAGCCGATGACGCCCGCCTTCGCGGAGGCGTAGTTGGTCTGGCCGTTGTTGCCCGCGATGCCGGCGATGGACGCGATGCCGATGACGGTGCCGCCCTCGTTGATGAGGCCCTGGGCCAGGAGCTCGTCGGTGATCCGCTGCGGGGCGCCGACGGAGATGTCGACGACGAGCTGCCAGTTCTCGGGCTTCATGTTCCGCAGGCGCTTGTCGCGCGTGATGCCCGCGTTGTGCACCACCACGTCGACGGCGCCGTAGTTCTCCTTGACGTACGCCGCGATCGTGGCGGGGGCGTCCTCGGCGGTGATGTCGCCGACGATGTAGCCGCCGCCGAGCTCGTCGGCGAGGGCCTTGAGGTCGGCCTCGAGGGGCGGGACGTCGAGGCCGATGACGGTGGCGCCGTCACGGGCGAGGGTGCGCATGTCGGCCTCGCCGAGACCGCGCGACGCGCCGGTGACGAGGGCGACCTTGCCGGCCAGCGGCTTCTCGAGGTCGACCGGGTCCGTGACCGACGTGATGCCCGTGGTGCCGATCCGCACGACCTGGCCGGACACGTAGGCCGACTTGGGAGAGAGGAAGAAGCCGAGCGTCGACGCGAGGGACGTCTCGGCGCCGGGGGCGAGGTAGACGAGGTTCGCCGTGCTGCCGCCACCGACCTCCTTGGCGAGGGAGCGGGTGAAGCCCTCGAGGGCACGCTGCGCGACGCGGGCGCCCTCGCTGCCGGCCTCCTCGGGGACGGTCCCGACCACGACGACGCGGCCGCTGCCCTGGAGCTGGCGCAGCACGGGCGTGAAGAACTGCTGCAGCGCGACGAGGCCGGCCGCGTCCGCGATGCCGGTCGCGTCGAACACGAGGCCCTTGTAGCGCTTGCCCTGGGCGGGCACGCCGGTCGCCTCGACCTTGAGCGCCTTCAGCGCGGCCGTGACGGCCTTCGCGACGTCGCCCTGCGTGGCGCTGCCCGTCAGCACGGAGCCCTGGACGAGCGGGCCGCCCTCGTAGCGCTCCAGGTACGGAGGGTTGGGCAGTCCGAGGTTCTTGACGAGGAACTTGCCGATCGGGTTGTGGGCCAGGTCCTGGTAACGATCGCTCATCGCCGGGTGTGTCCTATCTCTCGCATACCATTGGTATCTGGATTCGCAGCCAAACTGTAACTTGGAGTGACACCAACGTCCACCGAGGGTGGCGAGGCGCACACGGGCGTGCAGGCGACCGAGGACCGCGTCGCGTGACACCATCGTCGCACCCACCCCGGTGGCTCGGCACCACCCGACCACCCCGTCCACCCCGAAGCGCAAGGAGCACCGCGCCATGGCGGAGAACACCCCCGCGAAGAAGACGGCCGCCAAGAAGGCCCCGGCCAAGAAGACGCCGGCCTCGACGTCCCCCGCCGCGACGAGCGGCGCAGTGGCCGAGGCCTCGTCCGGCCAGAGCATCCGCAAGGTCGTCGTCGTCGGCGGCAACCGGATCCCGTTCGCCCGGTCGAACACCGTCTACCAGAACGTCTCCAACCAGGAGATGCTCACCGCGGCGCTCGACGGCCTCGTCGCCCGCTACGGCCTCGAGGGCGAGCGCATCGGCGAGTTCGTCGCCGGCGCCGTCCTCAAGCACAGCCGCGACTTCAACCTCGCCCGCGAGGTCGTGCTCGGCTCCGCGCTGTCGCCCGAGACGCCCGCCGAGGACATCCAGCAGGCCTGCGGCACCGGTCTGCAGGCCGCGTTCCAGGTCGCGGCCAAGATCCAGCTCGGCAAGATCGAGTCCGGCATCGCCGGCGGCACCGACACCACGTCGGACGCCCCGCTGGCCATCGGCGACAAGCTCCGCAAGATCCTCATCGAGGCCAACAACGCCAAGGACACCAAGGGCCGGCTCGCCGCCCTGGCCAAGGTCCGTCCGGCCTACCTCGCGCCCGACCAGCCCCGCAACGCCGAGCCGCGCACCGGCCTGTCGATGGGTGACCACCAGGCCCTCACCACGCACGCCTGGGGCATCACGCGCGAGGCGCAGGACGAGCTCGCCGCGCGGTCGCACCAGAACCTCGCGAAGTCCTGGGACGAGGGCTGGCAGGACGACCTCGTCACCCCGTTCCACGGCGTCACGAAGGACAACCACCTGCGCCCCGACTCCACGGTCGAGAAGCTGGCGAAGCTCCGGCCGGTCTTCGGCAAGCAGCTCGGCGACGAGGCGACCATGACGGCCGGCAACTCCACGCCGCTGTCCGACGGCGCCTCGGTGGCGCTGCTCGCCTCGGAGGAGGAGGCGGAGCGTCGCGGCTGGACCAAGCGCGCCTACTTCGTCGACTACGAGACGGCCGCCGTCGACTACGTCAGCGGCGCCGAGGGCCTGCTCATGGCTCCGGCCTACGCCGTCCCGCGCATGCTCGCCCGCAACGGCCTGACGCTGCAGGACTTCGACTACTACGAGATCCACGAGGCGTTCGCCGGCCAGGTGCTGTCGACGCTGGCCGCCTGGGAGGACGCCGACTTCTGCCAGCAGAAGCTCGGCCTCGACGTGCCGCTCGGCTCGATCGACCGCAGCAAGCTCAACGTCAAGGGCTCCTCGCTCGCCGCGGCCCACCCGTTCGCCGCCACCGGAGCCCGCATCGTGGCCAACCTCGCGAAGCTGCTCCACGAGAAGGGCGCGGGCAGCCGCGGCCTCATCTCGATCTGCGCCGCCGGCGGCCAGGGCGTCGTCGCGATCCTCGAGGGCGCCTGACCCTCGACGTCCCGACGTCGACGACCCGCACGAACGAAGGACCCCCACGGCAGCGCCGTGGGGGTCCTTCGCGTGCCGAGGGTGAGTCAGGCGCCGCGCGCCATGGCCAGCGCGCCACGCAGCAGGTGGGCCAGGAGGTCGTCGGTGCCGACCGGGTCGACCACGGGCAGGCCCGAGATGTGCCGGCGGACCGACAGCTGCAGGTGGGCGAGGTTCAGCGCGCCGAGGCCCTGCGTGTAGAGCACGTTGGCGAGCAGGTGCGGGTCGGCCACGGCGAAGTCGCCGGTCCGGGTGCCGTCCTCCAGCACGCCGACGACGTGGCCGAGGCAGGCGCTCATGCCCGTGCCGAGGCGGATCATGACGTCCTCGCTGACCTCCTCCATCAGCTCGGTGCCGCGGCGACGCAGCAGCGTCTGCGCGCAGTCCACGAAGGCCGGGTGCTCGAGGCCGTAGCCGAAGAAGGCCCGCACGAGCAGCTCGAGCCGCTCGGCCGCGCCGAGGTCGGGGTCGTCACCGGGGGCGAGTGCGGCGTCGAGCTCGGTGAGGTAGCCGAGCAGCGTGACGGCGAACAGCTCCTCCTTGCTGGAGAAGTGCCGGTAGATGATGGCCCGGTTGATGCCGACGGCCCGCGCGATGTCCTCGATCTGCGCCTCGCGCACGCCCCGCTCGTCGAACAGGGCGCGGGTGGCGGCGACGATCTCGCGCGAGCGCTCGGCCCGCCGCTCGGCCGTCCGCGGACGCACCGCGGGGGGTGCTGGCGAGTCGGCCTCCGGCTCCGATACAGACATGGATCCATCCTAGGCTCGACGACGCGGGGCTCGTCGCTCCCGGTGCGTCGTGGCGGGTCGTCCGGCCGGACCTCGTCGGGCGCGCCACTGTCGGTGGCGGGTCGTACGGTGGAGCACATGAGGCCCTTGTCCGAGCTGCGCCGCCAGGTCGCCCCCTTCACCGTCGTCTCCGAGTACCAGCCCGCGGGCGACCAGCCTGCCGCCATCCAGGCGCTGCAGGAGCGGATCGAGGGCGGCGAGCAGGACGTCGTGCTCATGGGTGCGACCGGTACGGGCAAGACGGCCACGACGGCCTGGCTCGCCGAGCGGCTCCAGCGACCCATGCTCGTGATGCTGCCGAACAAGACGCTGGCCGCCCAGTTCGCGAACGAGCTGCGCGAGCTGCTCCCCAACAACGCCGTGGAGTACTTCGTCTCCTACTACGACTACTACCAGCCCGAGGCGTACGTCCCGCAGAGCGACACCTACATCGAGAAGGACTCCTCGATCAACGAGGAGGTCGAGCGGCTGCGCCACAGCGCCACCTGGTCGCTGCTCACCCGACGCGACGTGATCGTCGTCGCGACCGTCTCGTGCATCTACGGCCTCGGCTCGGCGCAGGAGTACATGGAGCGGATGATCCGCTTCAAGGTCGGCGACGAGAAGCCACGCGAGGAGCTCCTGCGCACGCTCGTGCAGGCCCAGTACGTCCGCAACGACGTCGCGCCGACCCGCGGCACCTTCCGGGTCAAGGGCGACACGCTCGAGATCTTCCCGGTCTACCAGGAGATGGCCGTCCGCATCGAGTTCTTCGGCGACGAGATCGAGCGGCTCATGACACTGCACCCGCTCACCGGCGAGGTGATCAGCGAGGACACCGAGCTGGCCGTCGGCGCAGCAACCCACTACGCCGTCGGGCCCGACATCATGACTCGGGCCATCGAGAGCATCGAGATCGAGCTCAAGGACCGGCTGGCCGAGCTCGAGGCGCAGGGCAGCCTGCTCGAGGCACAGCGGCTGCGCATGCGCACCACCTACGACATCGAGATGATGCAGCAGGTCGGCACCTGCTCCGGCATCGAGAACTACTCGCGCCACATGGACGGTCGTGCACCGGGCTCGGCGCCCAACTGCCTGCTCGACTACTTCCCGGAGGACTTCGTGCTCGTCCTCGACGAGTCGCACGTGACGGTGCCGCAGATCGGCGCCATGTACGAGGGCGACATGTCGCGCAAGCGCACGCTCGTCGAGCACGGCTTCCGGCTGCCCAGCGCCATGGACAACCGTCCGCTCACGTGGAGCGAGTTCCTCGAGCGCATCGGCCAGACCGTCTACCTCTCGGCCACGCCGGGCAACTACGAGATGGAGAAGACCGGCGGCGAGGTGGTCGAGCAGATCATCCGTCCCACCGGCCTCGTCGACCCCGAGGTGCTGGTCAAGCCCACGCGGGGCCAGATCGACGACCTCGTGGCGCAGATCCGCGACCGGGTCGAGAAGAACGAGCGGGTGCTCGTCACCACCCTCACGAAGAAGATGTCCGAGGACCTCACCGACTACCTGCTCGAGGCCGGCATCCGCACGCGTTACCTGCACAGCGAGGTCGACACGCTGCGTCGCGTCGAGCTGCTGCGTGAGCTGCGCATGGGCGAGTACGACGTGCTCGTCGGCATCAACCTGCTGCGCGAGGGTCTCGACCTGCCCGAGGTGAGCCTGGTGGCGATTCTCGACGCCGACAAGGAGGGCTTCCTGCGCTCCGGACGCTCGCTCATCCAGACGATCGGTCGCGCCGCCCGCAACGTGTCGGGCCAGGTGATCATGTACGCCGACCGGATCACGGACTCGATGGCGCTGGCCATCGACGAGACGAGCCGACGGCGCGAGCGGCAGGTCGCCTACAACACCGAGCGCGGCATCGATCCCCAGCCCCTGCGCAAGAAGATCGGCGACATCACCGATCTCCTGGCCCGCGAGGACGCCGACACGACCAAGCTGCTCGCCGCCACCGGCGACCACAAGCGTCGCGGTGCGCCCGTGCCGCTCGGCCAGCACACGGCCGACCTCGCCGACCTGCCCTCGGCCGACCTCGCCGCGCTCATCGAGCAGCTGAGCGAGCAGATGCACACGGCCGCGGCCGACCTGCAGTTCGAGGTCGCGGCGCGGCTGCGCGACGAGATCGGGGAGCTCAAGAAGGAGCTGCGCGGCATGCTCGAGGCGCACGCGTGACCGTCCGCGCCACCGCGGGTGACCTCGCGATCGAGGTCGACCCCTCGCACGGGGCCCGGCTCGTGTCCTTCACCGTCGCGGGGGAGGAGATCCTCTCCACGCAGGAGGTCCCCGGCGTGCCGACGTCGATCTCGCGCGGCTGCTACCCGATGGTGCCCTGGGCGGGACGGATCGGCGGCGGCACGCTCGAGCACGCCGGGCGGCGTCACGCCCTGCCGCTCGACGGCGACGGCAACGCGCTGCACGGTCTCGGTCTCGACGCCGTGTGGCAGCAGGACGACGCGACCGACGACGGTGCGGCGTTCTCCGTCGAGCTGGGCGACCCGTGGCCGGTCCGCGGGCGCGCCACGCTCCGCTACGCGCTCACGCCGCGGCAGCTGGTCTGCACGCTCACCTGGGACGGCGCCGGTCCGGGCGCGTCGTTCGGCCTGCACCCGTGGTTCCGACGCACGCTCTCCGACGGGACGAGGGCCGACGTCGACGTCGCACCCCTCGAGATGGTCGAGCGTGACGGCGCCCTGCCCACCGGTCGACTCGTCGCACCCCGCGAGGGTCCGTGGGACGACTGCTTCCGACTCGCTCGCGACCCGGTCGTGCGCTGGGGCGATGCGCTCACGCTGCGGCTGTCCAGCGACGCACCCTGGTGGGTGGTCTACAGCGAGCCCGAGCACGCGGTCTGCATCGAGCCGCAGACCGCCCCGCCCGACGCCTTCGCCCACCCGGACTGGCACCGCTGGCTGCAGGCGCGCTCCCTCACCTTCACGCTCGACGTCGAGACGCGGTAGGACCGGCGCCCCCGACCGCAGTGCGAGCGGCGACGTCGGCGGCGCGGCTGGGTCGGGCCCCGTAGCGTCGTCCTGAGACGTCCCGCCGGGACCAGGACCGAGAGCAGCCCGATGACACGGATCGACGAGGAGCCGACCACCGGCCCGACGTCGTCGTCGGCGACCGTCGGCCGTCGGATGTTGCTCGGCGGGGCCGTGGCCACGACGCTCGCCGTCGGTGGTCTCGCCGTGCTCGACCGGATGCCGTACGTCAGGGACCTGCCGATCCCGGGACGCCGGCGGGTGCAGCTGACCTGGTTGGCCGACGAGCTCCGCACGGCGGGGCTGCGCGTGCAGGGCGACGCGGGGTGGCTCCAACGGGGGAGGCCCTGGGCGTTCGACCCGGTCGGGGTGCTGATGCACCACACGGCCTTCCGCGCCACGGGAGCGGACCCGCAGCCGGCGCTCGCCACCGTGCGCGACGGTCGTCCGGGGCTGCGCGGTCCGCTGTGCCACGTGCTCGTCGCCCGCGACGGCACCTGCCACGTGATCTCCGCGGGTCGCGCCAACCATGCCGGCGAGGCCCGAGCGAGCGGCCCGGTGGAGGGCGGCGACGGCAACGTCTCCTACGTCGGCATCGAGATCGACTACGCACCCCAGCAGCCGTTCTCCCAGCAGCCGACCACGGCGCAGCTCGACGCCTCCGTCGTCGCGGCGGCGGCCATCGTCGCGCGACTGGGCAACGGCGCCGACCACGTGCGCTACCACGCGGAGACGAGCCTCGCGGGCAAGTGGGACCCGGGCAGCACGCTCGACGCCGACGCCTTCCGGGCGCGGGTGGCGGCCGAGCTCGACCGTCGGGCCTGAGCGCGCCTCGCTCCCTCGCCGCCCGACCCGCGCCGTGCGCCAGGCCGGTGCCGGCTGCAACAATGTCCGGCGGAGGGGAGTATTCCTTCGCTGCAGCGTCGTCATCACGGGGGTCCGCCTGACCCTCCGGTGCTGCGGGCCCGCGGTCCGCGGGCGGAAGAGACCTCCGGTACACGTCTGTCGACCGGAGGAACCTGAGTGAACGTCTCGACCCTGGAGTGGTCCATCACCGTCGGGGTGACCATCGCCATCATCCTGTTCGACGTGTTCGTCGTGGCGCGCAAGCCGCACGAGCCGTCGATGAAGGAGTGCGCCACCTACCTCGCCATCTACGTCGGGCTGGCGGTGGCCTTCGGCATCTGGACCTTCAGCTACCACGGCTCGCAGTACGGCGTGGAGTTCTTCGCCGGGTGGCTGACGGAGTACAGCCTGTCGATCGACAACCTGTTCATCTTCATCATCATCATGGCGAGCTTCAAGGTGCCGCGGAAGTACCAGCAGGAGGCCCTGCTGGTCGGCATCATCATCGCGCTGGTGTTCCGCGGGATCTTCATCGCCGTCGGTGCCGTGGCGATCAACAACTTCTCGTGGATCTTCTACCTGTTCGGCGCCTTCCTCATCTACACGGCGATCAACCTGATCCGCGACACCGACCACGACGACGACGGCGAGAACGCGGTCGTCCGGTTCGCCCGTCGTCGCTTCAACCTCACCGAGCAGTGGGACGGCCTCAAGCTCGTCGTGAAGGAGAACGGTCGCCGCGCGCTGACCCCGATGGCGCTCGTCATCATCGCGCTGGGCACCACCGACCTGCTGTTCGCGCTCGACTCGATCCCGGCGATCTACGGCCTCACCAAGGAGCCGTACCTGGTGTTCACGGCCAACGTGTTCGCGCTCATGGGTCTGCGTCAGCTCTACTTCCTGCTCGGCGACCTGCTCAAGCGTCTGGTGTTCCTGTCGCAGGGCCTCGCGGTGCTGCTCGCGTTCATCGGCGTCAAGCTGCTGCTCCACGCGCTGCACGAGAACGAGCTGCCGTTCATCAACGGCGGCGAGCACGTGAAGGTCCCCGAGATCCCGACGCTCGCCAGCCTCGGCGCGATCGTCGTCATCCTCGGCACGACGACCGTCGTCAGCCTCTGGTACTCCCGCCGGCACCCCGAGAAGGTCGACGACGACCACGGCGCGCCGAAGGAGTAGCGGTACCGCGGGCGCGTCCCGCGCGCGTCGAGGAGGAGGGTCCGGCTCAGGTCGGGCCCTCCTCCTGCACGTGGTAGCGGCGGACGTCGGCGTCGAGCACGTCGGGGAGCTCGACCTCCTCGTCGTCCGGCAGGGCACGGAAGGCGAGCAGCGCGACCTCGTCGCGCCAGCGCTCGTGGACGATGACGAGGCCGGGGTCGACGCTGTCGGCCGTCAGGGCGAAGGCGAGGCAGCCGTCGGTGCGGCGCGCCAGCTCCACGACGGGACGGCACGCGGCCACGTAGGCGTCGCGGTCGGCGGGCCCCACGCGGAGCCAGCCGGCCACGACGAGCGAGTGCGGGGAGTCAGTCACCGAGCTTCTCGACGTCGTCGAACTCGCTGTCCGCGCTGCCGGTGATCAGGTTGATCGCGTAGGTGATGGCCCAGAGCACGACGCCGATCAGCATGAGCACGCCCGCGATGACGTACACCTGACCGTCCCGCTCGACCCAGGGACCGGCGAGGAAGACGCACAGCACGGCGGCGACCGCAGGCAGGACCCCTGGGGACACGAAGTGGTTCGGCTTCGCGTCGCCGGGGTTGCGGCGCAGGATCAGGCACGCGACGTTGACCACCGCGAAGACGCAGAGCAGCAGGAACGCGGTGACGTTCGAGAGGTTCGCCACGACGTTGCTCTCGGCGTCGCGCGTGACGTAGAAGATCAGGCCGAGCGCGAGGAGCGTGCTGAACGCGACGGCCACCCAGGGCGTGCGGCGACCGGGCAGGACCGCTCCGAGCTGGCGGGGAAGCACGCCCTGCTTCGCCATGCCGTAGAGCAGCCGGCTCGCCATGAGCATGTTGATCAGGGCCGTGTTGGCCACCGCGAAGACGGCGAGGAACGGGAACACGCGGTCGATCGGGAAGTCGGGCGCTCCCTTGGAGACGACCTCCAGGAGCGCGCGGCCCTCGGAGTCGGAGATGTCCTTGAGCTCGGGTGCAGTGAGCACGGTGACGACGGAGACGGCCACCAGCATGTACAGCAGCACCGCGATGCCGAGGCCGGTCAGCATGGTCCGCGGGAAGATCCTGTTCGGCTCCTTGACCTCCTCGACCATGTTCACGGCGTCCTCGAACCCGACCATCGCGAAGAAGGCGATCGACGTCGCGGCGGTGACGGCCAGGAACAGGCCGCGGTCCTCGTAGTCGCGGAAGGTCACGACCTCCGACAGGTCGGCGCCGTTCTGCGTCATCGCGTAGAAGCCGACGCCGATCACGATGGAGAGCGCCGCCAGCTCGACGACGGTCAGGACCACGTTGAACTTCACGCTCTCGCCGACACCGCGCAGGTTGATGATCGCCAGCAGGATCATGAAGGCCATCGCGATGGCGACGATCGTCCCGCTGCTGGCCGGCCCGTCGGTCCAGCCGTTGACGTCGAGACCGCCGGTGAAGTTGTCGGCGAGGGTCTTGGCCGACGTCGACGCACTCGTGATGCCGGAGCAGACCACCGCGAACGCGATGAGGAAGGTCACGAAGTGGATGCCGAACGCCTTGTGCGCGTACAGCGCCGCACCGGCCGCCTGCGGGTACTTGGTGACGAGCTCGAGGTACGACAGCGCCGTCATCGAGGCCACGACGAACGCCAGCAGGAACGGCAGCCAGACGAGGCCGCCGACCTTGCCGGCCATCTGTCCTGTCACCGCGTAGATGCCGGCACCGAGGATGTCACCGACGATGAACAGGAGGAGGAGCTTCGGCCCCATGACCCTCCGGAGCTCCGTCGGCCCCTGGACTCCCGCGGTCTCGGTGGTCATGCGTCTCCCTCGCTCGTGGACGCACCGGGGCGTCCGCCCCGGCGCAGAGTTTGGGTGACACCTTGCTCCGCCTGCCTGTCAGATGCAACACCAGTAGTACCTTCGTTACGTGATCGACGTACGCGGACGGCTGACGTCCTGGGCCGGTTCGCTCGTCATGCGGCGGGTACGACGCAAGGGGATCGACCTCTCGCGCATCTCCTTCATCCCCGAGGCGACCAAGGTGCCGCTGCAGCGCCACGGCACCGACCCGGTCCCGCGGCTGGCCGAGATCCGCGGCCAGGAGCGTCTGCACAAGCTGTCGCTGCCGTTCTCGTTCAACGCCTACCTAGTGTCCGGGTACGACGAGACCCGCACCGTCCTGACCGACCGCGACAGCTACTCCAACGACATCCGCCACCTCTTCCACGGCGACGGTCCGGCCACCTCCGACGACATCGGCGGGCTGGGCTTCACCGACCCTCCGCTGCACACGCGGCTGCGCAAGATCGTGACGCCCGAGTTCACGATGCGTCGGCTCGCCCGGCTCGGCCCTGCCGTCGAGCGGATCGTCGACGACGCGCTCGACGCCTTCGAGGCGTCGGGCTCGCCCGGGGACCTCGCGAAGCACCTCGCGTTCCCCGTCCCGTTCCAGACGATCTGCGAGCTGCTCGGTCTCGACTACGACGACCGCGAGGCGTTCGCCGCGCTCGGCAGCGCACGGTTCGACGCGACCAACGGTGCGGCAGCAGCGTTCGGCGCGGTGTCGGCCCAGCGCGAGTTCCTGTTCGACGCCGTCGCGCGGCAGCGTCGTGACCCGGGGCCGGGCCTGATCGGGCAGATCATCCGCGACGAGGGCGACGCCATCAGCGACGTCGACCTCGCCGGGCTCGCCGACGGCGTGTTCACGGGCGGCTTCGAGACCACCGCCGGCATGATCGCGCTCGGCACGATCGTCCTCATGCGCGAGGAGAAGCACGCCAACCTCGTGCGCAACGGGACGTCGCAGGACGTCGACCTTGTCGTGGAGGAGCTGCTGCGCTACCTCTCCGTCGTCCAGGTGGCGTTCCCGCGCTTCGCCAAGGAGGACATGACGCTGTTCGGCCAGCGCATCCGCAAGGGCGACGTGCTGCTCGCGTCGCTGAGCGGCGCGAACCGTGACGCCGCGGCCGCGGGGGAGAAGCCCGAGGACTTCGACCCTTTCCGGGTGCCGCGCAGCGGGCACCTCGCGTTCGGTCACGGCATCCACCGCTGCATCGGTGCCGAGCTCGCCCGGATGGAGCTGCGCACCGTGTTCCCGCGGCTGCTGCGCCGCTTCCCCGACCTCGCGCTGGCGGTGCCGGAGTCGGAGCTGTCGTTCCGTCAGCTGTCGTTCGTCTACGGCGTCGACGAGCTTCCCGTCACCTTCTGACCACGTCGGTCAGGTCTGCGACTCCTGGTCGGGGGAGTCCTCCGGCTGCGCGTCGCCGCACTGGCCGAGGGTCGTGGCCTGGTGGCGCTTGAAGTCCGGGGACGACTCGAACGCCTTGCGGTACTCGTCAGCCGGCAGCGCGGCGTAGTACTCGACGGCCTCGAGAAGCTCGTCGGCCCGCGGGTCGTCCGTCGCGTCGGCGAGGCGCCGCGCAGGGTCGAGCGCCGCCTGGAACCGCTCGATGGTCTCGGGGAAGTCGTTCTCGTTGAACGCGGCCACGCCCGAGCGCACCAGGCTGCACGTCTGGTCGAACGCCCGCTGGGCTGTCCCGTCGTCGCCCCCGCCCCCGGTGCAGCCGGCCGTCAGCGCCAGGACGGCGGCGGCGACGGCGGACGATCTCACGCTCGCAGCGTAGGCAGCCTCGCGCGGTTCCGCAGGTCACCGGGCGCCGCGGCCCGGCCCGTCACCATCTGCGCAGTCACCAGCCGCGCTCGCGCCACTCCGGCAGGTGCGGGCGCTCGGCGCCCAGCGTCGTGTCGTTCCCGTGGCCGGGGTAGACGTGCGTGTCGTCAGGGAAGCGGTCGAACAGCTTCGTCTCGACCTCTCCGATCAGGGTGGTGAAGTCCTCCGGTGACCACGTCTTGCCGACGCCACCGGGGAACAGGTCGTCGCCGACGAAAAGGTGCACCACGCCGTCGGGGTCGTCGTAGGCGAGCACGATCGAGCCGGGCGTGTGGCCGACGACCTCGATCACCTCGAGCTCGCACGACCCGACCCGCACGCGCGCGCCGGTCGCGACGGTGCGGTCCGACGCGACGTCGATGCCCTCCGCGTCCCGCTCGCCCGCCACGGTCTCGGCCCCCGTGGCCTTCTGCAGCGCCGCGAGGGCGCCCCAGTGGTCGTGGTGACGGTGGGTGGTGACGATCCGCGCCAGTCCGGTGTCGCCCACGAGCTCGAGGAGCCGGTCGGGCTCGGCCGCGGCGTCGACGAGCACCTGCTCGCCCGTGAGCTCGCAGCGCAGTAGGTACGCGTTGTTGCTCATCTCGCCGACCGCCAGCTTCGTGATCCGCAGGTCGCCCGCGGACTGCACGTCGGCGGGACCGCCGACCTCGACCTCACCCGTGTACGTCATGATGCTGATCCTAGGCGGACGGGAGCGGCCCGGTCGGGGAGCAGGGGAGCGGACGATGAACGGTGCAGAGCTCGCAGGACGACTGATCGGCTTCGCCATCGTGCTGGCCGTGCCGATCGTGATGATCGTCGTCGGCCAGCGTCGCAAGCGGGAGAGCGCCGGTGAGCGGGGCGGCGTGCTGTTCGTGAGCGGCATCGTGCTGCTCGTCCTCGTGGTGCTGGGCATCCTGAGCTCCGCGGCACAGATGAGCACCGCCCCCTGAGGCGCGGCGCCGGGGCCGTGGGTGAGGTCACCGTCGCCCGAGGTGTTTCTGTCGGCGGTCGCGACTAGGGTCGAGCACGTATGCATACTCCTGTCTTCGTAGCCCTGGAGGGACGCTCGTGACGTCGGACCGCATCGTCGTGCGCGGCGCCCGCGAGCACAACCTCAAGGACGTCTCCCTCGACCTCCCGCGCGACGCCCTCATCGTCTTCACCGGCCTGTCCGGGTCGGGCAAGTCGTCGCTCGCCTTCGACACGATCTTCGCCGAGGGGCAGCGACGCTACGTCGAGTCGCTGTCGGCGTACGCGCGCCAGTTCCTCGGGCAGATGGACAAGCCCGACGTCGACTTCATCGAGGGTCTCCACTGCCCCGAGTGCGGCGAGCCGATCTCCCGCCAGACGCCCCAGCAGATCGTCGACCGCATCCTCGCGATGCCCGAGGGTGCCCGGTTCCAGGTGCTCGCGCCCGTCATCCGCGGTCGCAAGGGTGAGTACCTCGAGCTGTTCAAGCAGCTGCAGCAGCAGGGCTTCAGCCGGGCGCTCGTCGACGGCCAGGTGCACAACCTCGCCGACGAGCCGCCGAAGCTCGCCAAGCAGAAGAAGCACACGATCGACGTCGTCGTCGACCGGCTGCAGGTCAAGGAGTCGATGCAGCAGCGGCTCACGGAGTCCGTCGAGACGGCGCTCGGCATCGCCGACGGTCTCGTGCTCGCCGACTTCGTCGACCTCGACGACGACGACCCGAACCGCGTGCGTCGCTTCTCCGAGAAGCTCGCGTGCCCCAACGACCACCCCCTCGCCGTCGACGAGCTCGAACCGCGCTCGTTCTCCTTCAACGCCCCCTTCGGCGCGTGCCCCGAGTGCCACGGCCTCGGCACCCGGATGGAGGTCGACCCCGAGCTCGTCGTGCCCGACCCGACGAAGTCGATCAGCGACGGCGCCATCGCGCCCTGGAGCTACAACCAGGTCTCCGAGTACTTCCTGCGGATCACGCAGGCGCTCGCCCAGGAGATGGGCTTCTCCACCGACACCCCCTACGGGAAGCTGCCCAAGAAGGCGCAGGACGTGCTCATGCACGGCCACCCCGACAAGGTGCACGTCACCTACAAGAACCGGTACGGCCGGCAGCGGTCGTACTACACGGCGTTCGAGGGTGCCATCGCGTTCATCGAGCGTCGCTACGCCGAGACCGAGTCCGAGACCAACCGCGAGCGCCTCGAGGGCTTCATGCGCGAGGTGCCGTGCGGCGAGTGCGGCGGCAGCCGGCTCAAGCCCGTCATCCGCGCCGTCCTCATCAACCACCCCGAGCTCGGCCCGAAGAACATCGCCGAGGTCAGCAACCTCTCCATTGCCGAGGCGGCCGAGTACCTCAAGGGCCTCGAGATGACCGACCGCGAGCGCCAGATCGGCGAGCGGGTGCTCAAGGAGATCCACGAGCGGCTGCGGTTCCTGCTCGACGTCGGCCTCGACTACCTCAGCCTCGACCGCGCGGCGGGCTCGCTGTCCGGCGGCGAGGCGCAGCGCATCCGGCTCGCGACGCAGATCGGTGCCGGACTCGTCGGCGTCCTCTACGTCCTCGACGAGCCGTCGATCGGGCTGCACCAGCGCGACAACCACCGGCTCATCGAGACCCTCGTCCGACTGCGCGACATGGGCAACACGCTCATCGTCGTCGAGCACGACGAGGACACCATCAAGGCAGCCGACTGGGCCGTCGACATCGGACCCGGCGCCGGCGAGCACGGCGGCCAGGTCATCGTGTCCGGGCCGGTCAAGCAGCTGCTGAAGAGCAAGGACTCCGTCACCGGGCAGTACCTCTCCGGCCGGCAGTCGATCCCGGTGCCCGAGGTCCGGCGTCCGCGCGAGAAGGGTCGCGAGATCACGATCCACGGCGCCCGCGAGAACAACCTGCGCGACATCGACGTCACGTTCCCGCTCGGCCAGCTGGTGGCGGTCACGGGCGTGTCGGGCTCGGGCAAGTCGACGCTCGTCAACGACATTCTCTACACATCGCTCGCCCGTCAGATCTACGGCGCGCGCACCATCCCCGGACGGCACCGGACCATCAGCGGCGCCGACAACGTCGACAAGATCATCCACGTCGACCAGTCGCCGATCGGTCGGACCCCGCGGTCGAACCCGGCCACCTACACGGGCGTGTTCGACCACGTCCGCAAGCTGTTCGCGCAGACGCCCGAGGCGAAGATGCGCGGCTACCAGCAGGGTCGCTTCTCCTTCAACGTCAAGGGCGGTCGCTGCGAGGCGTGCTCCGGCGACGGCACGATCAAGATCGAGATGAACTTCCTGCCCGACGTGTACGTGCCGTGCGAGGTCTGCCACGGAGCGCGCTACAACCGCGAGACGCTCGAGGTGCGCTACAAGGGTCGCACCATCGCCGAGGTGCTCGACATGCCGATCGAGGAGGCCGTCGAGTTCTTCGAGGCCATCCCCGCGATCGCCCGTCACCTGCGCACGCTGGTCGACGTCGGGCTCGGCTACGTCCGCCTCGGCCAGAGCGCGCCGACGCTCTCCGGCGGCGAGGCGCAGCGCGTCAAGCTCGCGTCGGAGCTGCAGAAGCGCTCGACCGGCCGGACCCTCTACGTGCTCGACGAGCCGACGACGGGCCTGCACTTCGAGGACATCCGCAAGCTGCTGCTCGTCCTCGGCCGTCTCGTCGACTCCGGCAACTCGGTCGTCGTCATCGAGCACAACCTCGACGTCATCAAGACGGCCGACTGGCTCATCGACATGGGCCCCGAGGGCGGCTCCGGCGGCGGCACCCTCCTCGCCGAGGGCACCCCCGAGCACGTCGCCACCGTCGAGGCCTCCCACACCGGCCGCTTCCTCGCCCCCCTCCTCACCTGACCGGAGCGGAGATTCCCAGGTCGACCTGGGAATCTCCGCCGAGCACGGGAAACTCAGCGGCGCACGGAGAGGTTTCCGTGCGCCGCTGAGATCTCTACGCTTCGGTCACGCGATGTGGCGGCGACGGCGGCGATAGATGCGGTCGGACTGCTCGAGCTCGTGGGCGATGCGTCGCCCCGTGGCCCCTGCGTGCTTCGGCGTCACCTCCGAGAAGGTGGCACGAGAGACGCCGAAGTCACGGCGTCGGATGCGGTCCTCCCGGTGCTTCTCGCGCACGACGACGTCGCTCGCATCCTCACCCGGCCGAAGGTCGCGCCAGTACTTGCGCCGACCGTCGACCTCGCCGACGTGACGATGCTCCGGCCATCCGACGTCGGTCCAGGCGAAGACCTCCCCGCGATCGTCGGCGACAGGGAACTGCGTGACCGGTATCGGTAGTCCGGCCTCGAAGCACACCTGCCGGAGCAGCGACTCGGCCGCTGTGTGGGCTCCGGGGTCCGCCCGACGCACGACGAGTCGAGCCAGCCGTGACCCCTGCCATCCCCGGAAGCGTCCGGTGGCCTCCTGGAGCGCTGCGCGTTCGGCCAGGCCCAGGTGCAGCGCCGAGTCCATGACGACGAGCGCGCGCCGGACGTCCTGACCGCACGCCACCTGAAACGCAGCGTGGTCGGCTCGCACCGCGGGAAGACCAGAGAGAGTCTCGACGACCTCAACGCCGTCGAGCCTTCGATGGTGGTGCACTCCCGACTCCGACCGTGCCGAACCCGGATCGAGCCTCATCACGTGGACGACTTGCAGGTCGACCGCCCACGTGGCCATGCCGTGCGCGATCGCTGCACTGTGGTGCGACAATGCCATGCTCCCTGGCGCGAACTTCGCCAGCACACTGCGGGCGAGGAGCAGGTGACGCTGCTCCCGGTCGAGGGACGCGAGGAAGTGCGGGAGGGCGTAGGTCCCGACCCGGATTCGTGTCAACACACCTGCCATCAGGTGCGCCGCGATGCTCTGGTCGCTCCACCCCAGAGCGAGAAGGTCCGATCGGAGCACGAACCCTCCTCGTTCTCTCGCGGCGTGCTCGACCTCGTTCATGCCTCCGAGCCTGGCGTCTGCTCGGGGAAGTCGGAACGCCGCTTCTCAGCCCTGTGGACGACAGCGACCATCCGCTGAACCCGGTGTGGACGGCCGGCACGAAGCACGGGAATCTCAGCGAAGCACGGGGAGCAAGCCGTGCTTCGTTGAGATTCCCGTGCTCCGTCGCAGATTCCCAGGTCGACCTGGGAATCTCCGTCGAGGGTGTCGGTGGGGGCTCGTAGGGTGGGGGAGTGGCGGATCCAGCGACCTATCGGCCGGCTCCGGGGGAGATTCCCGTCGAGCCCGGGGTGTACCGGTTCCGGGACGCGCAGGGGAGGGTGATCTACGTCGGGAAGGCGAAGTCCCTCCGCGCCCGGCTCAACTCCTACTTCCAGGACGTCGCGGGCCTGCACGAGCGCACCGCGCGCATGGTCACCACGGCCGCGTCGGTCGACTGGACCGTGGTCACCACCGAGGTCGAGGCGCTGCAGCTCGAGTACACGTGGATCAAGGAGTTCGACCCGCGGTTCAACGTCAAGTACCGCGACGACAAGAGCTACCCGTGGCTCGCGGTCACGGTCGGCGAGGAGGTGCCGCGCGTGCAGGTCATGCGCGGTGCGCAGCGCAAGGGCGTGCGCTACTTCGGCCCCTACGGCCACGCCTGGGCCATCCGCGACACCGTCGACACGCTGCTGCGCGTTTTCCCGATGCGCTCCTGCTCGGCCGGCGTCTACCGCCGCGCGCAGGGCATCGGGCGTCCCTGCCTCCTCGGCGACATCGGCAAGTGCGCCGCGCCGTGCGTCGGACGGGTCACGCCCGAGGAGCACCGCGACATCGTCGACGACTTCATGGCGTTCATGGGCGGGCAGACCTCCGGCTTCGTCAAGGGCATCGAACAGAAGATGCGCCACGCCGCGGAGCAGCAGGAGTACGAGCTGGCCGCGAAGTACCGCGACGACCTCGGGGCTCTCCGTCGGGCGCTCGAGAAGCAGACGGTCGTGCTCGGCGACGGCACCGACGCCGACGTGCTCGGCTTCGTCGACGACCCCCTCGAGGTGGCCGTGCAGATCTTCTCCGTCCGTGGCGGACGCATCCGCGGCCAGCGCGGGTGGGTCGCCGACAAGGCCGACGACGCCGACTTCCCCGAGCTCGTGCAGCGCGCCGTCATGACCCTGTACGAGAACACCACCACCGAGGCCATCCCGCGCCAGGTGCTCGTGCCCGAGCTGCCCGCCGACGTCGACGCCGTCACCGAGCTGCTCACCGAGCTGCGCGGCGGTCCGGTGCGGATCCGGGTGCCGCAGCGCGGCGACAAGAAGCGCCTGCTCGAGACCGTCGAGCAGAACGCGCAGCAGGTCATGGCCCGGCACAAGCTCAAGCGCGCCGGCGACCTCACCGCGCGGAGCAAGGCGCTCGAGGAGATCCAGGAGTACCTCGACCTGCCCACCGCGCCGCTGCGCATCGAGTGCTACGACGTGTCCAACCTGCAGGGCACCGAGATCGTCGCCTCCATGGTGGTCTTCGAGGACGGTCTGCCGCGCAAGGGCGAGTACCGCCGCTTCACCATCCGTCACGAGGGCCAGAGCGACGTCGCCGCCATGCACGAGGTCATCACCCGACGCTTCCAGCGGCTGCTGAAGGCGCGCAAGGAGGGCGACGAGGTGCCCGGCATCGACCCCGAGACCGGGCTGCCGCGCAAGTTCGCGTACGCGCCCGGGCTGGTCGTCGTCGACGGCGGCCCGCCGCAGGTCGCGGCGGCCCAGGCGGCCATGGACGAGCTCGGCATCACCGACGTCGCCCTGTGCGGGCTCGCGAAGCGGCTGGAGGAGGTGTGGGTGCCGCAGGACGTCGACCCCGTCATCTTCCCGCGCACCAGTGAGGCGCTCTACCTCCTGCAGCGCGTGCGCGACGAGGCGCACCGCTTCGCGATCACCCACCACCGGCAGCGTCGTGCGAAGGCCATGACCGGCAGCGCGCTCGACGACGTCCCGGGGCTCGGGCCGAGCCGGCGCAAGGCCCTCATGGCGGCGTTCGGGTCGGTCCGCAAGATCCGCGCCGCGAGCGTCGAGGAGGTGGCGGCCGTGCCCGGGTTCGGACGCGCTACGGCAGAATCCGTCGTGGCGGCACTCGCCGCCGACACGCCCGGGCCCACCGTCGACACCGCGACGGGGGAGATCGTGGAGGACCGATGACCCCGCTGACCACCTTCGTCGTCGTCACCGGCATGACCGGTGCGGGTCGCGGCACCGCCGCGAAGGCGCTCGAGAAGCTCGGCTACTACGTCATCGACAACCTGCCCGCCGCGATGATCGAGGAGGCCGTCGACGCCGTCCAGGGCGCCGACGTCCCGCGTCTGGCCGTCGTCGTCGACTCCCGCTCCGGTGCGTTCTTCGGTGGCCTCACCGACGCGCTCGAGTCGCTGCGCGAGCGCGGCATCCGGGCGCGCGTGCTCTACCTCGAGGCCGCCGACGAGGTCCTCGTCCGCCGTCAGGAGGCCGCGCGCCGACCGCACCCGCTCAGCATGGAGGGACGGCTGCTCGACGGCTTCAACCGCGAGCGCGAGCTGCTGCGCACGGTCCGCGGTCGCGCCGACATCGTCATCGACACGACGCGGCTCAACATCCACCACCTCGCCCGGCGGGTCCAGGCCGCGTTCGAGGAGCCCGGTGCCCTGGGGCTGCGGGCGTCGGTGATGTCGTTCGGCTTCAAGTACGGCATCCCCATCGACGCCGACATGGTCGCCGACATGCGCTTCCTGCCCAACCCGTACTGGGTCGAGGAGCTCCGGCCGATGAGCGGCCTCGACGCCCCGGTCAGCGAGTACGTGCTCAGCCAGCCGAAGGCCGAGGAGTTCCTCGACTCCTACGAGAACCTCGTCGACATGCTCACCGACGGGTTCCTGCACGAGGACAAGCGCTTCCTGACCATCGCGATCGGCTGCACCGGCGGACGTCACCGCAGCGTCGCCATGTCCGAGGCGTTCGCCGAGCGGCTGCGCGGCCACGGTGTGCGCACGCTCGTCGTCCACCGCGACCTGGGGCGCGAGTGACCACCCCGCCGACGGCACCTCGCGGCGGCGTCCGGGTCGTCGCCCTCGGCGGCGGGCACGGGCTGGCCGCGAGCCTGTCCGCGCTGCGTCTGCTCGACACCCAGCTCACCGGCATCGTCACCGTCGCCGACAACGGCGGCTCCTCCGGCCGGCTGCGCGAGGAGCTCGGGGTGCTGCCGCCCGGCGACCTGCGGATGGCGCTCGCCGCCCTGTGCGCCGACGACCAGTGGGGCCGGCAGTGGGCCACGGTCCTGCAGCACCGCTTCAGCAGCGACGGCCCGCTCGACCAGCACGCCGTCGGCAACCTGCTCATCGCGGCGATCTGGGGGATCCTCGACGACCACGTCGCCGGGCTCGACCTCGTCGGCGACCTCCTCGGCGCGCGGGGCCGGGTGCTCCCCATGGCCGCCGTCCCGCTGCACATCGAGGCCGACGTGCACCTGCGCGCAGACCCCGACCGGCTCACCGTGGTGCGCGGCCAGGCGCAGGTCGCGTCCGTCGACGGGCAGGTGGTGAGCGTCCGGCTCGACCCGGAGGACCCGCCGGCGTGTCCCGAGGCCGTCGAGGCCGTGGAGGCGGCCGACTGGGTCGTCGTCGGCCCCGGCTCGTGGTTCACCTCGGTCATGCCGAACCTGCTGGTGCCGCAGCTGCGCGACGCGCTCGAGCGCACGTCGGCGCGCCGCGCGCTCGTGCTCAACCTCAGCGAGCAGGAGGGCGAGACCGAGGGGCTCTCGCCGACCGACCACCTCGAGGTGCTCGCCGCGCACGCCCCCGACCTACGGCTCGACGTCGTCCTCGCCGACCACTCGCTCGTCGACGACGCAGGCGTGCTCGAGCGGGCCGCGCAGTCGCTCGGCGCACGCGTCGTGGCGGCCGACGTCGCGGTCGCCCGGGGCGCCGACCAGCACGACCCCGCCCGGCTGGCCCGGGCCTTCGAAGGGTTCTTGCGCGCGGGCATACAGTGAGGGTCTGACTGCACGCGACGACGTTGGAGGACGCCCGCATGGCCATGACGGCTCAGGTCAAGTCGGAGCTCGCGAGCACCACGGTGACGAAGGCGTGCTGCCGCAAGGCGGAGGTCGCCTCGATGCTGCGCTTCGCCGGCGGTCTGCACATCGTGGCGGGTCGCATCGTGGTGGAGGCCGAGCTCGACACCGGCGCCGTCGCGCGGCGTCTGCGCCGCGACATCCAGGAGGTCTACGGGCACGCGAGCGAGATCCTCGTCGTCCAGGGCACCAACCTGCGCAAGGGCACGCACTACGTGGTGCGGGTGGCCAAGGACGGTGAGGCGCTCGCCCGCCAGACCGGCCTCATCGACGCGAGCGGTCGCCCCGTCCGCGGGCTGCCGCCGCAGATCGTCTCCGGTGCGTCGTGCGACTCCGTCGCCGCCTGGCGCGGCACGTTCCTCGCGCACGGCTCGCTCACCGAGCCCGGCCGCTCGTCGGCGCTCGAGGTGAGCTGCCCCGGTCCCGAGGCGGCGCTGGCGCTCGTGGGCGCCGCACGCCGGCTCGGCATCAGCGCCAAGGCGCGTGAGGTGCGCGGTGGCGACCGCGTCGTCATCCGCGACGGCGAGGCCATCGGTGCGCTCCTGACCCGCCTCGGGGCGCACGAGACGCTGCTGGCGTGGGAGGAGCGCCGCATGCGCCGCGAAGTGCGTGCCACCGCCAACCGGCTCGCGAACTTCGACGACGCCAACCTGCGTCGCTCGGCCCGCGCGGCGGTCGCCGCCGGAGCCCGGGCACAGCGCGCGCTGGAGATCCTCGGCGAGGACGTCCCGGACCACCTGCGGATGGCCGGCGACCTGCGCGTCGAGCACCGGCAGGCCAGCCTCGAGGAGCTCGGTGCCCTGCACGAGCCCCCGCTCACGAAGGACGCGATCGCGGGTCGTATCCGCCGCCTCCTGGCCATGGCCGACAAGCGCGCGTCCGACCTCGGCATCCCCGACACCGAGGCGAGCGTCAACGAGGATGCGCTCCCCGAGGCCTGACGCCGACGCCGTCGCGGCCCATCTGCGCAACGCCGGGTGCGTGTTCGCCGACGACGAGGCGCGGCTGCTGCTCGCCGAGCACGAGGCGGGCCGTCCACTCCACGACATGGTCGCCCGACGGGTCGCCGGCGAGCCGCTCGAGCAGGTGCTCGGCTGGGCCGAGCTCGACGGCGTGCGCGTACGGCTGCGGCCGGGCGTCTTCGTGCCGCGGCGCCGCTCCGCCGCCCTCGTCCACGCGGCCCTCGAGGTCGTCGACCGCGAGGCCCGCGCCGTGGTCGTCGACCTGTGCTGCGGGTCGGGGGCCCTGGGGCTCGCGGTCTCCCGCTCGGTGCCCCACCTCGAGCTGCACGCGGCCGACGTCGACCCGACGGCCTGTGCTTGTGCCCGCGACAACCTCGACGGCGTCGGAGAGGTCCACCAAGGAGACCTGCTCGACGCGCTGCCCGCCGACCTGGCCGGGCGTGTGGACCTGCTGCTCGTGAACGCGCCGTACGTGCCGACCGCGGACCTCGCGACGCTGCCGCGCGAGGCCCGCGACCACGAGCCCGTGACCGCGCTCGACGGCGGCGTCGACGGCGTGGTGCTGCACCGGCGCGTCGCAGCAGACGCCGGGGCCTGGGTCCGCCGCGGAGGACGGGTGCTGGTCGAGACCTCCGGACGACAGGCGCCGCTCACCGTCGCCGGCTTCGCCCCGGCCGACTGGCACGTCGACGTGCTCACCGACGACGACCTCGGCGCGACCGTGGTGCGGGCGACTCGCCGGTAGCCGACGCGACTCGATAGGCTGGCGCCCACCACACCCCGACCCCAGTAGGAGCAGGTTTCACCGTGACCGTTCGCGTGGGCATCAACGGCTTCGGCCGCATCGGCCGCAACTTCTTCCGGGCGGCCCGTGCCGCCGGGACCGACATCGAGATCGTCGCCGTCAACGACCTGACGGACAACAAGACGCTCGCGACGCTCCTCAAGTACGACTCGATCCTCGGCCGCCTCGACGCCGACGTGTCCTACGACGACACGTCGATCACCGTCGGCGACCAGAAGATCGCCGCGTTCGCCGAGCGCGACCCCGCGAAGCTCGACTGGGCGTCGGTCGGCGTCGACATCGTCGTCGAGTCCACCGGCTTCTTCACCGACGCCACCAAGGCGAAGGCGCACGTCGACGGCGGCGCCAAGAAGGTCATCATCTCCGCCCCGGCGAAGAACGAGGACATCACCATCGTCATGGGCGTCAACCACGACCTCTACGACGGTGCGCAGCACACGGTCATCTCGAACGCCTCCTGCACCACCAACTGCCTCGCCCCGATGGCCAAGGCGCTCAACGACGCCCTCGGCATCGAGCAGGGCCTCATGACGACGATCCACGCGTACACGCAGGACCAGAACCTGCAGGACGCGCCGCACAGCGACCTGCGTCGCGCCCGCGCCGCCGCGCTCAACATCGTGCCCACCTCCACGGGTGCCGCGAAGGCCGTCAGCCTCGTGCTCCCCGAGCTCAAGGGCAAGCTCGACGGCTACGCGCTGCGCGTGCCCGTGCCCACCGGCTCGGCCACCGACCTCACCTTCACCGCGTCGCGCGAGACGTCGGTCGAGGAGGTCAACGAGATCCTCAAGACGGCCTCCGAGGGTGCGCTCAAGGGCTTCCTCACCTACACCGAGGACCCGATCGTCTCCTCCGACATCGTCACCGACCCGTCGTCGTGCATCTTCGACTCGGGCCTGACGAAGGTCATCGGCGACCAGGTCAAGGTCGTCGGCTGGTACGACAACGAGTGGGGCTACTCCAACCGCCTCGTCGACCTCGTCAAGCACGTCGGCGCCTCTCTCTGACGTGGCGGCCCAGACGATCGACGACCTGCTCGCGAGCCGCGGGGGAGACCTCAGCGGCACGCGGGTGCTGGTCCGCAGCGACCTGAACGTGCCGCTGGACGGCAGCACGATCACCGACGACGGCCGCGTGCGCGCCAGCGTCCCGACCATCCAGAAGCTCGCCGGTGCCGGTGCGCGCGTGCTCGTCACCGCGCACCTCGGCCGGCCGAAGGGTGCGCCGGACCCCGCCTACTCGCTGGAGCCCGTGGCCGAGCGCCTCGCCGAGCTGCTCGGCACGCCCGTGCTGTTCGCCAACGACACCGTCGGCACCGAGGCGCAGCGGATCACCGCGGCGCTGCAGGACGGCCAGGTGGCCGTGCTCGAGAACGTCCGCTTCAACGAGGGCGAGACGAGCAAGGACGACGCCGTCCGCGGCGCGTTCGCCGACGAGCTCGCGGCGCTGGCCGACGTGTTCGTCTCCGACGGGTTCGGGGTCGTGCACCGCAAGCAGGCCAGCGTCTACGACGTCGCCACGCGGCTCCCGGCCGTGGTCGGCGGTCTCGTGCAGGCCGAGGTGGAGGTGCTGGAGCGGCTCACCGAGTCGCCCGAGCGCCCCTACGTCGTCGTGCTGGGCGGGTCGAAGGTCTCCGACAAGCTGGGCGTCATCGACAACCTGATCGAGAAGGCCGACAGCCTGCTCATCGGCGGCGGCATGGTCTTCACGTTCCTCAAGGCGCAGGGCCACGACGTCGGCTCCTCGCTGCTCGAGGCCGACCAGCTCGACGTCGCCCGCGAGTACGTCGAGCGCGCTGCCGCGCGGGGCGTCGACCTCGTGCTCCCGACCGACGTCGTCGTCGCGCCGGAGTTCTCGGCCGACGCCCCGGCCACGGTCGTCGCCGCCGACGCGATGCCCGACGACCAGATGGGCCTCGACATCGGCCCGGAGAGCGCCGAGCGCTTCGCCGAGGTCGTGCGCGGCGCGCGCACCGTCTTCTGGAACGGCCCCATGGGCGTGTTCGAGTTCGAGGCGTTCGCGGCCGGCACGAAGGCCGTCGCGCAGGCGCTCACCGAGGTCGACGGACTGTCGGTCGTCGGCGGGGGCGACTCCGCCGCGGCGGTGCGCCAGCTCGGCTTCACCGACGACCAGTTCGGCCACATCTCCACCGGGGGCGGCGCGAGCCTCGAGTACCTCGAGGGCAAGACCCTGCCCGGCCTGCAGATCCTCGAGAAGGAGTCCTGATGGCACGCACCCCTCTCATGGCGGGCAACTGGAAGTCCAACCTCAACCACCAGGAGGCCGTCGTCCTGGTGCAGAAGCTGGCCTGGACCCTGCAGGACAAGAAGCACGACGCCGCCCGGTCCGAGGTCGTCGTCATCCCGCCCTTCACCGACATCCGCAGCGTGCAGACGCTCGTCGACGGCGATCGGCTGCCCATCCGCTACGGCGCGCAGGACGTGTCCGAGCACGACGGCGGGGCGTACACCGGCGAGGTCACGGCAGCGATGCTCGCCAAGCTCGGCTGCTCCTACGTCGTCGTCGGCCACTCCGAGCGTCGTGAGTACCACGGCGAGACCGACGCGGTGGTGAACGCCAAGGCCACGCGGGCCCTGGCCGCCGACATCACGCCGATCGTCTGCGTGGGCGAGGGGCTGGAGGTCCGCCAGGCCGGCGACCATGTCGCGTACACGCTCGACCAGCTCGACGGCTCGCTCGCCGGGCTGACGCCCGAGCAGGTCGCGGGCCTCGTCGTCGCCTACGAGCCCGTCTGGGCCATCGGCACCGGCGAGGTGGCCACGCCCGAGGACGCGCAGGAGGTGTGTGCGGCCATCCGGTCCCGGATCGCCGAGACCTGCTCTTCCGAGGCGGCGCAGGCGGTGCGTATCCTGTACGGCGGATCGGTGAAGGCGGCCAACATCGCCGCGATCATGGCCAAGTCCGACGTGGACGGCGCCCTGGTCGGCGGTGCGAGCCTCCAGGCGGAGGAGTTCGCCGCCATCGCCCGGTTCTACGACATGCCGGCCCTGCCCTCCTGATGGAAGACCTGAACCTGTGATCATCCTGTTGTCGTCCGTGCTGACGATCTCGAGCCTGCTCATGATCGTCCTGATCCTCATGCACAAGGGACGCGGAGGCGGTCTGTCCGACATGTTCGGCGGCGGCATCTCCAGCTCCCTCGGTGGCTCGTCGGTGGCCGAGCGCAACCTCGACCGCATCACCGTCGGCATCGCCGTCGTGTGGACGGTCTCGGTCATCCTGCTGGGCCTCCTGCTGAAGGTGAGCAACTGACATGGCGGCGGGAGCGATCCGCGGCAGCCGCATCGGCTCGGGGCCGATGGGCGAGGCAGAGCGTGGCGAGGCCGCGCCGCGCAAGGCGGTCACCTACTTCTGCGCCAACGACCACCAGACGGCGCTGAACTTCGCGCTCGAGGCGGAGCCGCCGGAGTCGTGGGACTGCCCGCGCTGCGGCCTCCCGGCCAGCCACGACGCCGAGAACCGTCCGACGGCCCCGAAGACGGAGCCCTACAAGACGCACCTGGCCTACGTGAAGGAGCGTCGCAGCGAGGACGAGGCGCAGGTGATCCTCACCGAGGCGCTCGACTCGCTCCGGTCGCGTCGCAAGTCCGGCGAGATCATCTTCTGACCGTCCCCGCGGTCCGGAACACCATCGCCCTCCACGCCGAGCGTGGAGGGCGGTGTCGTTCCCGCAGCGGGGGTGGTGCTCGGCGTCAGAGCCGGCCGGCGGCGTCCTCGTCGAGGAACCAGAGCGTCTCGTCGCGACCGTGCGCGCCGCGTGCCGGGGTCTCCTCCAGGGAGCCGTCGGCGGCGAGCGCCCGGGCCACCGCGTCGGCCTTGCCGTCGCCGGAGACGAGGAACCAGGTGGCGCGCGTGTGGTTGAGCGCCGGGAAGGTCAGGCTCGTGCGCTCCGGCGGGGGCTTGGGGGAGTCGAAGACCTCCACGCAACGACGCTCCTGCTCGTGCACCTGGGCGAAGCCCGGGAACAGCGACGCGACGTGCCCGTCGGGTCCGACGCCGAGCAGCACGACGTCGAAGGGTTCGTCGGGCAGGGACGCGCCGTACCCGTCGGCCGCCTCGGCCATCGACGTCGAGCAGCCGTGCGCCGGCATGCTGTGCACCTGCGACGCCGGGACAGACAGCCGGTCGAGGAAGCTGTCGCGCGCCTGGCGGTCGTTGCGGTCCTCGTGCCCCTCCGGGACGAAGCGCTCGTCGCCGAACCAGTAGACGACGTCGGACCAGTCGGCGGCCTCGGCGTCGAGCCGCTCGTAGATCGCGATGGCGATCGTGCCGCCGGTGAGCACCACGTGCGGCGTGCGTCCCTCGGCCTGGACGGCTGCGACACGCTCGGCGAGCGCGGCGGCCACGGCCGCCGCGAGGGCGTCGGCGCCGGTATGGACGAGGGTGCGGGCGGCGGGGGCGTCGGGCATCAGGACTCCAGGAGGTGGGTGAGGGTCTCGTGGTAGACGTCGTCGGCGTCGAGGCGGCGCAGGTCCTCGGCGAGCAGCTCTGCCAGCGTGCGCGGGCCGAGCGGGACGTGCCGCGGCGCGGCGCCCGGGATCGAGAACAGACAGGTCTCGGCGTCGATGCGCTCGATGGTGACGTCGCCGGCGTCGGTCTCCAGC
>NZ_LUNF01000034.1:0-16080 GCF_001626145.1 Aeromicrobium sp. REDSEA-S32_B7 | reverse complement strand
GCACTCACCGGCGTGCTCGTCTCCGCGACCGTCGACGGCATCGGCACGTGGGTGCTGGGGCTCGCGGTCGGTGGCGCCGCGGCCGGGTGCGCCCTCCTCGGGCAGGTGCTGGGGCGTGCCTGGAGCATCGGGGCGCTGCCCGGTCCGCAGACGTGGGCCTTCCCGGCGGCGGTGTCGGTGGCGCTCGTCGGGCCTGCGGTGCACGTCGGGGCGTCGCTGGCGGTGCTCACCGTCTAGGGCCCGTGTTCCGCCCCGTCGGACGCCGAGGTGGGGCGACCGGCGGCGGCGTAGCCTGGAGGAGTGACCGGTGTGATCGTCCTGCTCGTCGCCCTCGCAGCGACCGGCCTCGTGGCCTTGCTGCTGCGACGTCGTGACGGTCGGTTCTCCACCCCCGCGTCCGCCGCGCCAGCGTCGTCGGTGGCCGTCGGGGGAGTGCAGGAGCCGGACCCGGGTGCGTCGCCCGACGTGCCGACGGAGCCGCGCGAGGTGCTCACGGCGGAGGAGATCGGCGGCCCGCTGGGTGACCGGCTGACCTTCGTCCAGTTCTCGAGCGCCTTCTGCAGCCCCTGTCGTGCCACACGTGCTCTCCTGAGCGACGTCGTGGCGACCCGTCCCGACGTCGCCCACGTCGAGGTCGACGCCGAGTCCCACCTCGACCTGGTGCGCCGGCTGAACATCATGCGCACCCCGACGGTCCTCGTCGTCGGGCCCGACGGGACGGTGCTCAGCCGGGCCTCGGGCCTGCCGCGCCGCGACCAGGTGCTCGCCGTCCTCGACGCCTGAGCGCGCTCTGGTCGGCTAGGTGCCGGACCTGGGGGCGGGGTGTCGGCGTCCGCCCTCGTCGAGCTCGGGCAGGTGGGCCCATCTCGTCGGTGCGAGAGTTGGAGGCATGGGAACCCGCACGAGCATCGAGCACCCCGCCCCCGAGCAGGACCTGGACGCGATCGTCGGCCACCGGCTCATCTACACGTACGCCAACGGCTGGCAGTACGAGATGTACGTCAAGAACGCCACGACGATCGACTACCGGATCCACACCGGCATGGTCGGGGGCCGTTGGACCAGGAGGTCGACCTCGTCGGGCTGGGCCGCGGGGTCTTCAAGGTCTCGTGGAACGAGCCGACCGGCACCAGCGTCGTCGTGAACATCGTGCCCGAGGACCGCGTCCTGCACGGCACGATCTTCTTCCCGCACTGGATCGAGCTCGACGGATCCCGGACGGTCCTGTTCCAGAACGACCACCTCGACGACATGCGCCGGTTCCGCGACGAGGGGCCGACCTACCCCGTCTACGTCGTGCCGGAGTTCGCGCACATCACCCTCTTCGAGCACGTCGGCACCGACGACGAGACCGTCATCGACACCGCGCCCGGCGACCTGCCGCCCGGCTTCGCCGACCGGAGCAACTGACGCGGAACCGCATTCCGTGGGGTCGAGGTCGGGGGTGGCTTCTCGGTCGGTCTGCGGCTGCGTCGGCGTGGGTTGGTGCTCGGGTGGGGCTGCGTCGGCGCGGCTCAGTGTGGGTGTGGTCTTCGAAAGGGCCTCGACCGGGCGGCTGGCGGGCGCGCTGGTCTGGGGTCTCGGGCTGTGGCTCGGGTGGGACGCAGGGATCTGCGTTCGTGCGTGGGACTCCAAGGCTTCTGCGTTGGCTACGGGATCCCGTCGTCAACGCAGAAGCGTTCGACCTTCAGCGCACGAAGGAAGAATCGTGGGTGCCCTTGGGGGTGGGGTGGGCAGCGCTTCTTCCTTCGCGTGGACCGGTCCACGAGAAGGGAGAAGTTCTGCCACCTCTGACCCCGTCGGCGGTGGATTCTCCACCTGTACAGCGCTGACAAGGTGGCAGATCCACCGATGGCCAGCGCAAACGCAGAATCTTGCGTCCAACGCGAGCCACAGCCCGAGAACCCGAGCCGCCGCCGCTCCCAGCGGCCCGGTCGAGGCCCTTTCGGAGCGCAGGACGAGTCGAAGCCGCGCGGACGCAGCCCCGCCCGAGCGAGAAGCCACGCCAACGCACCGCCACCCGAGCGCGAAGCCGCGCGGACGCAACCCCCACCCGAGCGAGAAGCCACGCCGACGCAGCCGCAGGCGAGCGAGAAGCCACGCCGACGCACCCCACGCGGCCCGAACGGCGCCATATCTTGAAAGATGAGACAATCGTCCACCATCTGAGACGATCTTCGGGCTTCACGCGCGGACCGACCTACAGTGGTCGCATGACCGGCTCGACGTACCTGACGCGGCGTCTCGCGGTGGACAACTGCCGCACGCGTTCCGCGCTGTGTCGTCGCTCCTGATCGACCGCACCGGCTACCCGCCCGCGGTCCCGAGCCCGCCCGTCAGCCCGCCGAGCGTCGACCCTGCGTCGCGCCGGCCCGTCCAGGAGACCGTCCCATGGCCCGTCCCACCCACGTCGACCCGCGCGGCATGCGCTTCGCGGCTGCCCTGACGTCCGTCGTCCTGGCCGTCGCGCTGGTCGTGCCGACCTCGGTCGCGCTGGTGCTGCTGGCCGTCCAAGGCGTCGTGTTCGCGATCGGCGCCAGCGGTCACCTCGACAAGTCGCCGTACGCGATCCTCTTCGCCCGTCTGGTGCGACCGAGGATCGGTCCGCTGGCCGAGCCGGAGGACGCGCGACCGCCGCGGTTCGCGCAGACCGTCGGACTCGGCTTCGTCGTCGTCGCCCTCGTGGGCTTCGGCGTCGGCATCCCGGCACTCGGCTACGTCGCCACGGCGTTCGCGCTCGTGGCCGCCCTGCTCAACGCCGCCGTCGGCTTCTGCCTCGGCTGCGAGCTGTACCTGCTCGCGCGACGCGCCACCGCGTCGCGCGCGCCCGCCTGACCACCACCTGCACGCCCACCCGACCCCACCACCGCGTGGGACCACACATGGAGGTATCCACATGAGCCGCGACACCGCGCTCGTCACCGCCGACTGGGTCGAGGAGCACCTCGACGACCCGAAGGTCGTCCTCATCGAGGTCGACGAGGACGTCGAGGCCTACGACAAGGGCCACATCCCCGGCGCGATCAAGCTCGACTGGAAGAAGGACCTGCAGGACGGCGTCCGCCACGACTTCATCTCCAAGGAGAAGCTCGAGAAGCTGCTCTCGGAGAAGGGTGTCGCCAACGACGACACGGTCGTCTTCTACGGCGGCAACAACAACTGGTTCGCGGCCTACGCCTACTGGTACCTGACCTACTACGGCCACGAGAACCTGCGCCTGCTCGACGGCGGCCGCAAGAAGTGGGAGCTCGACAGCCGTGAGCTGTCCTCCGACGTCCCGGACCGTCCGGCCACCACGTATACGGCGCAGGAGCCGAACGAGGCCGTCCGCGCCTACCGCGACGAGGTCGTCGAGGCCATCGGCTCGAAGAACCTCATCGACGTGCGCAGCCCCGACGAGTACGCCGGTCGCCTGCTCGCCCCCGCGCACCTGCCGCAGGAGGCTGCCCAGATCGCCGGCCACATCCCCACCGCGGGCAACGTGCCGTGGAGCAAGGCCGCCAACGACGACGGCACGTTCAAGAAGGACGAGGAGCTCAAGGCCCTCTACGCCGACGCCGGCCTCGACGAGGGCAAGGACACCATCGCCTACTGCCGCATCGGCGAGCGCAGCTCGCACACGTGGTTCGTGCTGAACGAGATCCTCGGCTACCCGAACGTCAAGAACTACGACGGCTCCTGGAGCGAGTACGGCTCGCTGCGCGGCGTTCCCGTCGCCGTCGGCGACGACCGCGGGGAGGCCTGACATGTGCGGAGCCGTCAAGGGCGGACCCAGCCTCGAGGGCGTCGACGTCGCCAACCAGGCCGTCATCCAGGGTGTCGTCGTGCGCGGCGACGAGCCCGTGGGCAACGCGTACGTGCGGCTGCTCGACCGGACCGGTGAGTTCACGGCCGAGGTCCCGACCTCGGCGACCGGCCAGTTCCGGTTCTTCGCCGGCCCCGGCGAGTGGACGCTGCGCACGCTCGCGCCGCGCGCCGAGGCGGTCGACCTCGCCGTGGCCGCCGCGATCGGCGTCGTCGCCGACGTGGTCGTCGACATCGACCGGGTGCCCGCCACCGCCTGAGCACCACCGTGTGGGGCCCCGGACCGTCACGGTCCGGGGTCTCCTGGTTTTTTCGTGCATTCTCGCGTGAGAAGGACGTGACTCCCTGCCATGTCGCTCGTTCTAGAGGCGAGCACGCTCGCGCCCGGACGTCGCGCTCATGTCAGATCTTGTGAGGGAGTCTCATGAAGAAGCACCTTGCGGCACTCGTCGCCTCGGTCGTCGCCGCCGTCGGACTGGTGGCACTGCCGTCCGCGACGCTCGCCCCCGCCCAGGGAGCGACCCTGCCGTACCCCGTGCTGGTGTGCGACATCCAGGTCTCGAAGACCCGCGTCGCGCCCGGTGAGACGTTCACAGCGACCGTGACGGCCGACGTCCCGACGACGATCACGGCCACCTACGAGGGCCAGACGCGCTCGGCCAGCAACACGAAGAAGCTGGTCGCGACGTTCACCGCGCCGCAGGTCACGCGGAGCACCTCGACCACCGTGCGCGCCATCTGCGGCGACAAGGCCGGGTCGGGTGCCGAGGTCGTCGTGGCCCCCTCGGGCGGCTCCAACGGCGACGGCGGCTCGCAGGGCGACTCCGACGCCGACGGTGGCTCCCAGGGCGACGCCGACGCCGACGGCGGCTCCCAGGGTGACGCCGACGTCAGCGCCGACGGTGGCTCGCAGAGCGACGCCGACGCCGACGGTGGCTCCCAGGGCGACGCCGACGTGAACGCCGACGGCCTGGGCTCGCAGGGCGACGCCGACGTGAACGCCGGCGGTGGCGGCACCGACGGCGTGGCCGACGCCGACGCCGGCACGGAGGACCGCAACGGCATCCTGCCCGGCACCGGTGGCACCGACTTCTGGCTGCTCGTCCTCGGCGCGCTGCTCGTCCTCGCCGGTGTGGGCGCCGTGGTCGCCCGTCGCCGTCGCGACGGCTGACCCGACTGTGAGGCCGCCTCGGCGGTTCCTGCCCGAACGCTGGGACCGGGCGGGCTGGGCCCGGCTGGTGCTCTCCGTGGTGGGGGGTGTCGTCCTGGTCTGCGGGGTCGTCCTCGCCTGGCAGGGCGTCCGCGCGGCCATCCTCCTGCAACGGGCCAGCGACGCGTCGCAGGTGCTGCTCGCGCAGGTCGCCCAGGGTGACGCCGACGGCGCTCGGCGCACCGCCGAGGTGCTCGAGGACGCCGCGCGACGCTCCCACGACTCGACGGACGGTCCGCTGTGGGCGGTGGCGTCCTGGCTGCCGGTCGTCGGCGACGACGTCGACGCGGTGCGGGTGGTCAGCCGCGAGGTCGACCGGGTCGCGACCCGGGCGGTCCCGACGGTCGTCGACGTGACCGCCCAGGTCGGTCTCGACGCGTTCTCACCGCGCGACGGTCGCGTCGACATCGCGAACCTCGAGAGCGTCGCACCCCGGCTTGGCGCGCCTCGGCGGGCGCTCGACGAGGCCGCGCGCAACGTCGGCGACATCCGTCCGGAGGACGTCGTCGGCCGGCTGCAGGTGCCGGTCCGCCGGCTGCAGGACGTGCTCACGGGTGCCGCGTCGGCGGCCCGGGTCGCCGACACCGCCGCGACGCTGCTGCCCGACATGCTCGGCGCGCAGGAGCGTCGCCGGTACCTGCTGCTCATCCAGAACAACGCCGAGGTCCGCTCGCTCGGCGGCATCCCCGGCTCCTGGGCGGTCATCGAGGCCGACCGGGGCCGGGTGCGCATGACCGAGCAGGGCTCGGCGATCGACGTCCCGCCCGTCGACGACCCGCGCCTGGCCGTCCCGGCGTCGCAGTACGGCGCGGTCCCGGTGTCGGCGGCCGAGGACCTGCGCAACACCACCTCGGTCCCGGACTTCCCGGAGGCGGCCCGGTTCGCGGGCTCGCTCGTCGGCGAGGCGACCGACACCCGGTTCGACGGCGTCGTCTCGGTCGATCCCGTGACGCTCGGCTACCTGCTGCAGGGGCTCGGGCCGGTCACCCTCGGCGACGGCACGCGACTCACCAGCGAGAACGCGGTGGACGAGCTCCTCAACGGCGTGTACCGCCGCTACACGACCGACCCGCTCGCGCAGGACGCCGTGTTCGAGGACGCCGCACGCAGCATCTTCGACGCCTTCGTCGGTGGACGCGGAGCCACGCAGCCCGTCCTCGAGGCACTGGTGCGCGCCGCCGTCGACAACCGGGTGATGGTCTGGTCGGCCGACCGGTCGGAGCAGCGCCGCATCCGCACCACCGGCGTCTCAGGAGTCCTGTCGCAGGACGCCGACCGGGCGCGCGTCGGGGTCTTCGTGGACGACAGCAAGGGCTCGAAGCTGCAGTACTACCTCGAGACGTCGCACACGCTGACGTCGTCGCGCTGCGTCGACGACCGCAGCCAGGAGCTCACCCTGCGCACCCGCCTGAGCTCCGTCGTGCCGAGGTCGGGGCTGCCCGTCTCGATCACCGGCTTCCGGCTGCCCGGCCTGTCGGCCACGGACCAGCGGCTCTCGGTGCGGGTCGTGGCGCCTGCCGGAGGCGTCCTGCAGCAGGTCCGCCTCGGCGACGTCGACCGTCAGCCGGTCGGTGGTCGCCTCGGCGACCGTCGGGTCACCGTCGTGCCGCTGACGCTGCGCGCGGGGGAGTCGGTCGACCTCACCGTCACGATGCGCACGGGCGACGGGCAGACGGACGACCCCGTGCTCACGAGCACGCCCGGCATCCGTGCCGAGCCGAACGACGTCCGCGTGCGCTCGGCCTGCGGCTGACGTCGACCGCCCCGTCGCACGTCGTGGCGACGGTCAGCCGATCTGGCGCTCATCGGCGAGCCGGTCGTCGGGGTACTTGCGCAGGTAGGCGTCCATGCGGTCGTTGCGCAGGGCGTCGAAGAGCTCCGCGCACTTGGCCTGGTCGAGCACGACGACGTCGCCGTACGTCGGGTCCAGCTCGGTCCCGGCGACGGGTGCGGTCAGGAAGGTGACGTCGTCGGAGCGGACTCCGCGCAGCGACAGCGCGAGCGCACGCATGTCGCCCGGGTCCCAGTCGGCGTCGACCGTGAGGTTCTTCGTGACGGCGGTGAGGGTGCGGGTGAGCTTGATCGGGTTGCTGAGCGTGTCGCGCGCGAGCATCTTCTTCATCAGGGAGCGCAGGAAGTTCTGCTGCCGGGCGATGCGGTCGAAGTCGCCGCGGACGAGGCCGTAGCGGGTGCGCACGTAGGCGAGCGCCTTCTTGCCCTTGAGGGTCTGCTGGCCCGCCTGCCACTGCACCTCCTGCTTCGGGTCGTAGAAGGCGCGCGGGATGAACACGGGCACGCCGCCGACCGCCGACGAGAGCGACTCGAAGCCGTCCCAGTCGATGATCGCCAGGTGCCGCATGCGCAGGTTCGTGAGGTTCTCGACGGTCGAGATCGCCCCGTCGGGCCCGTACTCGGAGAACGCGTCGTTGATCTTCTGCTTCGAGCGCACCGCGCCGGTCTGGTCGTGGATGTCGGTGAACGTGTCGCGCGGGATCGAGACGAGGTAGACCTTGCGCCGGTCCGACGTGATGTGGGCGATCATCAGCGTGTCGCTGCGGTACTTGCCCGCCGGCCAGCGCGATGCCGCAGCGTCCTCCGCGAGGGTGGTGTCGCGCGCTCCCGGCTGCTCCTTGCCCTTGTCCGAGCCGAGCAGCAGGATGTTCAGCGCCCTGCCACGGTCGGGGTCGGGTCGGTCCTTCTCCTTGAGCTGGGTGTCGACACGGCCGACGTTGTCGAGCTGGGAGTTGAGGTAGTAGGCGTAGCCGCTGGCGGTGCCGAGCACGACCACGAGCACGCCGACCACGCCGACCAGCAGCCTGCGGTGGCGGCGGTGCCAGGGTGTTCCGCCCATGCGGCGCTTGCCCGCGACGGCACGACGCTCACGCTTGAGGCGTCGCGACATGGACACGTCCGTTCGGTGGGGGGCGGGGCGCCGGCCGCACCGCACCACGGTCGACCACGCGTGATCCTACGCGGCCCACCTGAAAGGACGGTCAGAACGCCGGACCCGCAGCGACCGCGACAGCGTCGTTCACAGCTCCAGCAGGATCGTGACGGGTCCGTCGTTGACCGACGCGACCTGCATGTCGGCGCCGAAGCGCCCGGTGGGCACGTCGGTGCCCAGGGCGCGCAGCGCGGCGCAGAACTCCTCGTACAGCGGCTCGGCGACGGCGCCGGGGGCGGCTGCCGTCCAGCTCGGACGGCGACCCTTGCGGGCGTCGCCGTAGAGCGTGAACTGGCTGACCACCAGCACCGAGCCGCCGGTGTCGGCGACCGACCGCTCCTCGCGCAGCACCCGCAGCCCGTGCACCTTGCGCGCCAGCGACTCGGCCTTCTGCACGGTGTCGTCGTGGGTGACCCCGAGCAGGACGAGGAGGTGGCCCCCGTCCTCCTCTCCGCCGCCCACGGACCCGACGACCTCGCCCTCGACGACGACGGACGCCTGGGTCACCCGCTGCACCACTGCACGCACGGCGGCAGGCTAGCGCGCCGTCGATACGATGGGCAGCATGGCCTTCGAGATCCCGGCAGACCTGCACCCCGACGTGGCCCCGCTCGCATGGCTGCTCGGCACGTGGCACGGCAACGGGCGGGGTGAGTACCCGACGATCGAGCCCTACGCGTTCGAGCAGGACGTCGTGTTCGCGCACGACACGCGGCCGTTCCTGCACTACTTCAGCCGCTCCTGGACGACCGACGAGGAGGGCAACCGCACCGGTCCCGGCGACCTCGAGACCGGTTTCCTGCGGCCCGCCGGACTGGTCGAGGGCGGCAAGGGCATCAACGTCGAGCTCGTGCTCGCCCACCCCACCGGCTACGCCGAGGTCTGGTACGGCGTGGCGGAGGGCCCGCGGATCACGCTGGCCACCGACATCGTCGCGCGGACCGCGACCGCCGTCGAGTACACCGCCGGGCAGCGCATGTACGGCCTCGTCGAGGGTGCGCTCATGTACGCCGTCGACAAGGCGGCCGAGGGCCAGAGCATGCAGTCGCACCTGTGGGGGAAGCTCGCCCGTGTCTGAGCACCTGGTTCCTCCCGCCGGCGACGCCGACGCCGTCGCGCCGGGCCGGCGCAGCCCGCTGCTCGACCTCGACGGTGCCGTCGAGGCCGACGCGCCCGACTCCGGCGTCGCCGCCCACTACGGCGAGCTGACCGTCGAGCAGCGCCGGCTCGAGCGTGGCGAGGGCTTCGTCGACCTGTCGCACCGCGACGTGCTGACGGTCACCGGCCCCGACCGGCTCACGTGGCTGCACTCGCTGACCACCCAGCACCTCGAGTCGCTCCCGCCGGGCGTGCGCACGGAGGTGCTCGTGCTCACGCCGCAGGGCCGCATCGAGCACGCCTTCGAGGGCGTCGACGACGGCACCACCTTCTGGGCCCACACGGAGCCCGGGGCCGGCGCCGCTCTCGTGACGTTCCTCGACCGGATGCGCTTCATGATGCGCGTCGAGGTCGCCGACGTGAGCGACGCCCACGCGGTCCTCGGCCGGGTCGAGCCCGGCAGCGACGGGGCGCCCGGTCGAGCGGTCTGGGCGATCGAGCCGCGCGCCGACGTCGCGTCGTGGCCGGAGCGTCACGGCCGCCCCGCAGGGACGTGGGCGTGGGAGGCGCTGCGCATCGCGTCCGGCACCCCGCGTCTCGGCCTCGACACCGACGACCGGACCATCCCGAACGAGGTGGGTCTGCTCGAGCGCGCCGTGCACCTCGACAAGGGCTGCTACCGCGGGCAGGAGACGGTGGCGCGCGTGCACAACCTCGGCCGTCCCCCGCGCCGGCTCACGCTGCTGCACCTCGACGGCTCCGCCGACCGGCTGCCGGCTCCCGGCTCACCGGTCGAGCGCGCGGACGCACCCGGCCAGGCGGTCGGTGTGCTCGGCTCGCGCGGCCTGCACCACGAGCTCGGCCCGATCGGGCTCGCGCTGCTGAAGCGCTCGGTGCCCACCGACGCGACGCTGGTCGTCGACGGGGTCGCCGCCGCGCAGGAGCTCGTCGTCGACCCCGAGGTGGGTCTGCACGTGCGCCCCCGGTCCGGTGGCTGAGGTGGGTGCGCGGCCCGAGCCGGCCCGCTGGAGCATCCTCACCGTCTGCACGGCCAACGTCTGCCGCTCGCCGCTGATGGAGCTGCTGCTGCGCGAGCGGCTGGACCCCGCGCGGTTCGAGATCGCGAGCGCCGGCGTGATGGGCTGGCGCGACGCTCCCGTCGACAGCATGGTGCGTCTCGAGCTGGCCCGCCTGGGCGTCGACGGGTCGGACTTCCGGTCGCGACCGCTGCACCCCGCGCACGTGAAGGCGGCCGACGTCGTGCTCACCGCCACGAAGGAGCACCGCGCCTCCGTGCTCGAGCTCGACCCCGGTGCGCTGCGGAAGACGTTCACCCTGCTCGAGCTCGCCGCGCTCGTCGAGGACCGGACGGCCGACAGCCTGCCCGAGCTCGTGGCCGACGCCGCCCGGCGACGCAGCACCGCGCCCAGCCTGCTCGACGTGCCCGACCCGTTCCGCCGCGCGCCGGAGGTGTACCGCAGCACCGCCGACCTGATCGACGACGCGACCGAGCGGCTCGCGCGGACCTTCGGCACCCTCGCCTGAGCGCCTCCGGGACGGCGAGCGGTCAGCGACCGCGGCGCGGGCGACGTCGCGACGACTGCGTCGCGTACTCGTACCCGTAGCCGAAGCGCCCCGCGGCGCGGCGTGGCGACATCGAGAGCACCGTGCCGAAGAGCGTCGCGCCCACCGTCTGCAGCCGCTCGACGGCGGCACGCACCTGATCGTGGCCGGTGCGGCCGTGGCGCACGACGAGCAGGGCGCCGTCGGACAACAGGGCCAGGATCGTCGCGTCCGTGACGGGCAGCAGAGGGGGAGCGTCGATGAGCACGATGTCGTAGGCGCGGCGCAGGTCGGCGACCAGCTGCTCCATGGCGCCGGTCTGCACGATCTCCGCCGGGTTCGGCGGCCGGGCGCCGCTCGTGAGCACGTCGAGGCCGGGGATCTCGGTCTCCTGCATCGCCTCGTCGAGCTCGACCCGGCCGACAAGGACCGTGGTCAGGCCGACCGTGCTCTCGAGCCCGAACTGCTCGGCGAGCTGAGGACGGCGCAGGTCGCCCTCCACGAGCGCGACCCGCAGGCCCGACTGCGCGAGCGCGATGGCCAGGTTGCAGGCCGTCGACGTCTTGCCCTCGGCCTCCACCGCGCTCGTGACGGTGATGACGGTGCGGTCGTGGTCGACGTCGACGAACTGCAGGTTCGTGCGCAGGATGCGGATGGACTCCGCGCGCGGGTGCTGCGGCGACAGCGAGGTGAGGAGCGGCGCGTCCTGGACGCTGCGGTCGTAGGCGATGGCGCCGAGCAGGGGCGCCTCGGTGGTCGCCTCGAGCTCGTCCGCCGACGCGACCCCGCGGTCGGCGAGCTGGCGCCAGCGCGCGACGCCGAGGCCGAGCAGCAGCCCGACGAGCAGACCGCCGAGGAGGTAGGGCCAGCGTCGGGGCGAGACGGGACCGGTCGAGCCGGTGCCGGGGTCGATGACCAGACCCGTGACCTGCTGGTTCGGGCGCAGCGCCTGCTGGCTGTCCTCGAGCCAGGCGGTGAACGCCTCGGCGATCGCGCCTGCCCGCTCGCGCGCCACGTCGAGGCTGTCGTCGCGGACCGTCACGCGCAGGACGTCGCTGTCGCCGACCACGCCGGAACGCACGGAGTCGGCGGGCAGCGACGACTCGTCGAGCGCCCGTGCGGCGCGGTCGAGGAGGTAGGGCTGGGAGAGCAGGCGGCCGTAGGACTCGACCGTGCGAGCCGTGACGGCGCGGGCCGAGCCGTCGACGCTCGCCGGCGGGGAGGAGACGAGGACCTCGGCCGAGGCCTCGTAGCGCGGTGTGAGGCCCGACACGACGAGCTGCCCCGCCAGGGCGCCCAGCAGACCGAGCAGCACCACGAGGAGCCAGCGTGATCCGAGCGTTCGACGGGGGGTCGGGCTCGGCATCGGGCACCGTCTCCTTCGGTCTCGGGCCACACGGGGGAGGGAGGCCGGGCTCGCCGAGGTTGGTCTCGGGGCCGTCGGTACGGAAGACTAGCGGTTGCACCCTGCGTCACGACGGGGTTCCCCCGTCTCGCAGTCAGCACCAGGAGCTTCATGACCGACGACCGTCCCGCGTCCGACCTGTCCGACCAGACCCCCGAGCAGGGGGCGTCGACCGTCCCGGAGGCGGCCGCCCCCGGCGCCCGGTTCGCCGCGCTGGGCCTGGGCGACGAGCTGGTGGAGGTGCTCGGCCGGCTCGGCTACGAGGCGCCGACGCCCATCCAGGAGGCGGCGGTGCCGGCCCTCCTCGCCGGCCGCGACGTCGTCGGTCTCGCGCAGACGGGCACCGGCAAGACGGCTGCGTTCGCGCTGCCGATCCTCGAGAAGATCGACCCCGACCGCGCCTCCACGCAGGCGCTCGTGCTCGCGCCCACCCGCGAGCTGGCCCTGCAGGTCTGCGAGGCGATGACGTCGTACACCCCGCGGTCGCGTCGCATCCGCGTGCTCCCCGTCTACGGCGGGCAGGGCTACGGCGCCCAGCTGGCCGGGCTCGAGCGGGGTGCCCACGTCGTCGTCGGCACGCCGGGTCGCGTCATGGACCACCTCGACCGCGGCAGCCTCGACCTCTCCGGGCTCGACCACCTCGTGCTCGACGAGGCCGACGAGATGCTCGCGATGGGGTTCGCGGAGGACGTCGAGCGGATCCTCGCCGGCACCCCCGAGTACAAGCAGGTCGCGCTGTTCTCGGCCACCATGCCGCCGGCCATCCGCCGCCTCGCGAAGCGCTACCTGCACGACCCCGCCGACATCGCGACGCCGCAGGCCCGCTCGTCGACGAGCACGGTGCGTCAGCGCTGGATCCCCGTCTCGCACCACGCGAAGCTCGACGCGCTCACGCGTCTGCTCGAGGTGGAGAGCGGCGACGCCATGATCATCTTCGTCCGCACGAAGTCGGCCACCGAGGAGCTCGCGGAGCGACTGCGCTCGCGCGGGTTCTCCGCGGCCGCCATCAACGGCGACCTCGTCCAGGCGCAGCGCGAGCGGACCGTGACGGCGCTGAAGAACGGCTCGCTCGACATCCTCGTCGCCACCGACGTGGCCGCGCGCGGTCTCGACGTCGACCGCATCACCCACGTCGTCAACTACGACATCCCCCACGACCCCGAGGCGTACGTGCACCGGGTCGGCCGCACGGGCCGTGCCGGGCGCAGCGGCGAGGCGATCCTGTTCGTCACCCCGCGCGAGCGTCGGCTCCTGTCGGCGATCGAGAAGGTGTCGGGACGCCCGGTCGAGGAGACCGGCGTGCCCAGCGTCGACGAGGTCAACGCGCGCCGTACCGCCAAGTTCGCGCAGGCGATCACCGACAGCATGGGCTCCGCCCAGTTCCACGCCTTCCGGGGCCTCGTGGAGGACTACGTGCGCGAGCACGACGTCGAGATGCTCGACGTGGCCGCGGCGCTCGCGGTGATGAGCACGGACGACAAGGAGTTCTTCCTGCGTCCGGACCCGCCGAAGAAGGAGCGGCGTGAGCGCCCGGAGCGGCAGGACCGGCCGGCGCGCGACGCCGGTGACCGCCCTGCGCGCCCGTCGAAGGACGGCTGGGCGCCGTACCGGATCGCCGTCGGCAAGCGGCACAAGGTGACGCCGTCGATGATCGTCGGCGCGCTCGCCAACGAGGGCGGTCTGCGTCGCGCCGACTTCGGCAAGATCACCCTCGGCATCGACCACGCCGTCGTCGAGCTCCCGCAGGACCTGCCCCCGGCGGTGTTCGAGGCGCTCGCCGACACGCGGATCTCCGGACGTCGCATCGACCTGCAGGCCGACCGTGGCGCCCGGGGTGGACGCTCCTCGCGCGACGACCGGCCGACCGCGCACCGCAAGGGCTCGGGCGCACCGGGCGGCAAGGGCAAGGGCGGTCAGCGCGGCAGCTGGTCGAAGGACGGCGAGTCGCCCCGCAAGCCCCGCCACCCCAAGGGTCACTGACGGCCGTCGGCCGAGGAGAGGACGAGATGCGACGACTGGACAACCCCGACCGCGACTACGACTGGGGCTCTCCTGACGCCATCCCGCGCTTCCTCGGCCGCACGCCCGACGGTGCTCCGGTGGCCGAGATCTGGATGGGCACCCACCCGCTGAACCCCTCGACGGTGCAGGGCGCCGACGGTCCGGTCTCGCTGCGAGAGGTGGCCGGCGAGCTGCCGTTCATGCTCAAGATCCTGGCCGCCGACCGACCGCTGTCGATCCAGGTGCACCCGAACGCCGTCCTCGCGCAGGAGGGGTTCGAGGCCGAGGAGGCCGCCGGTGTGCCGCTGGACGCCCCGCACCGCGTGTACAAGGACCCGCACCCGAAGCCGGAGATGGTGTACGCGTTGACCGCGTTCGACACGCTCGTCGGCTTCCGTCCGACGGCCGAGATCCTGCGCGTGCTCGCCGCGATCGACGTGCCGCGCGTGCACCAGCTCGTCGAGAACCTGCGTCGTCAGCCCGGGTTCCTCGGCATCGTGCGCATCGTCGAGGACCTGCTCACGGACCGTCCGTCCCCCGAGGAGGTGGCGGCGGTCGTGGCCGCCTGCCGCGCGGGTGTGGACCGCGGCATCGACATCAAGCGCGCGTACGCGACGGCCGTGCTCGTCGACGAGCACCACCCGGGCGACGTCGGCGTCGTCATGTCGCTGCTGCTCAACCGCTTGACGCTGCAGCCCGGCGAGGCCGCCTACCTCGGCGCCGGCATCATCCACGCCCACCTCAGCGGCCTGTGCGTCGAGGTCATGGTGTCCTCCGACAACGTGCTGCGCGGCGGACTCACGGGCAAGCACCTCGACCCGCAGGGTCTCGTCCGCTGCCTCGACCGCGGCATGTCGCGACTGGCGCGCGTCGACGCCGACCAGTTCGGCTTCTCCACCGACGTCTACAGCCCGGGCCTGCACGAGTTCGCCCTCTCGGTGACGCAGTGCTCGTCGGCCGAGCCCGACGGCGCCCGCCTCCCCGACGACGGCCGTCGCATCGTCGTCTGCCTCGGCGGCGAGGTCGAGGTCGTGAACGAGGCCGGCGAGCGCGAGCACCTCGCCCGCGGCGAGGCGGTGTTCGCCGACGAGTCCGACGGTGTCCTGCACGCCGTCGGCACCGGCGAGGTCGCGCAGGCCTACACCCCCGCCCCCGACCTGCCGCCCACCGAGCTCACCGACCTCGTCTGACGGCTGGGGTCTCGTCCTTCGGTGCGGTGGGTGAGCGGTAGGTGACACGCGCTACTGGTGCCTGATGACGCGTGCTACCTACCGCTGCACCCTCTGGCGCGGTAGGTGGGATGCGGAATGTGGGTAAGCGGTAGGTGACACGCGCTACTGGGTGCTGATGACGCGTGCTACCTACCGCCAGGGGGGAGCATCCCGCGTCCTGCGCAGGCCGCAGCCGGCGGACCCGGGCCGGCGCGGTCGCCAGCCGTCCGGTCCAGGCCCTTTCGAAGACCACGCCCAGCGCCAGCCGAGGCAGCGCACCAGCAAGCCGAGGCCCCTGCGGCAGCGCAGCGGCAAGTCGAGCCTCCGCGGCAGCGGACCGACAGGACCGGACGACGACGCCCCGCCGACCGTCAGACCAGGTCGGTCCGGCCCGACGCGGCGAGGGCGGCGGGGACCTCCTTGACGCGCTGCGCGTGCTCGACGGTGCGGTTGCCGTGTTCGACGGCGTGGCCGGGGTCGAACCCCAGTCCGAAACCGTCTGGCGCCAGGCCGACAAGTACGGCGTCCCGCGCATGTGCTTCATCAACAAACTCGACCGCACCGGCGCCGATTTTTATTATTGCGTGCAGTCGATCATCGACCGTCTCGGCGCCACCCCGCTGGTGCTCTATCTCCCGATCGGCGCGGAAAGTGATCTGTCGGGCGTGGTCGACCTCGTGAATAACCGCGGTATCGTCTGGGAAAACGACGGGCTTGGCGCTGACTTCAAGTATGTCGACATCCCCGCCGACCTCGCTGACAAGGCCGCCGAATATCGCGAAAAGCTGATCGAGACCGCCGTCGAACAGGACGACGATGTCATGGAAGCCTATCTCGAAGGCAC
>NZ_LUNF01000333.1:0-4992 GCF_001626145.1 Aeromicrobium sp. REDSEA-S32_B7 | reverse complement strand
CGACCCGTGCGGCGCGCGGAGCACGGTGCCGGCGAGGTCCCAGCCCAGCAGCGTGGTGCCCTCCGTCGGGATCTGGCCCGAGCGGGTGGCGAGGTCGACCGGGTTGACCGCCGCGCCGGCGACGTCGCCGACCAGCAGGTCGTCCCGGTCGGGCTCGGGGACGTCGAGCACCTCGACGACCTCGGGGCCGCCGGGGGCGTGGAAGCCCACGGCCCTCACGGCTGACCGGTCTCGCGTCGGGACGCGTCGAGCGCGTCCATGATGGTGAGGAGCTGGCTGCGTGCCTCCGGCGTGAGCTCGCCGGCGCGCATGGCGATCGAGCGCACCTGGCGGTCCGCCAGCGCCTGCGCCCAACCGGCGTCGTCCTCCTCCTCGCCGGTGAGGGCGGCCATCGAGATGGGCAGCGACGCCGCGCGCGGCTTGAAGTAGTGCACGAGCGCGGAGAGGACGGAGACCGTGGGGTTGGTCTGCGCGCCGCTGCGCAGCGCCGCGAGGTAGCTGCGCGAGATGGTGACGTCGTGCTCGGGGCTCTCGCTGATGGCCTGGGCGACCTCGGCGGTGGAGGGCTCGCGCATGCGACCGACGGGATCGCGCGTGGCGGCGTCGGCGAACCAGGCGTTCAGGCGTTCGGCGAGGGTCGACATGGTCACTCCCGGGGTGAGAGGTCGCCGTGGGGACAGCGGCGGGAACAGCGGCGGGGACACGGTGGGGGAACGACAGGGAGTGGCGTTCCTGTGTTGACAGTATCACACTCGCCATCCACAACTGCTGTGTGCCACTATAGTGGCACACGCGACGATGAACTGACCGGGTGTGGTCGCCCGCAGATCCCTGCAGGGCGGCAGCGCACCACCACCAACCGACGCCACGACCACGGGCCCTCGGGCCGGAGCAGGAGCAGGAGCACCGATGCGCAGCGCCACGGCCCTCACCCAGGGGCTCCACCACCACGTCCACCGCACGCGGGGCGACCTCCCGTCGCCCTCGACCGCCGTCCCCGACCCGACCCGCACGCCACGGCTCGGAGCCGACGCGTCGTGGACGGTCGAGGCGGTCCAGCAGGTCCGCTACCACGTCGTGCGGTCCCAGGGCCTGTTCGACGTCGACAACACGACGCTGCTCGACGGCTGCGCCGACGCGCCCATGGCCGCGGGGGAGCGCAGACTCGTGGTCGTCGACAGCGCGGTCGACGCCCTGCACGGCGACCGGATCCGTACCTGGTTCGACGCCCACGACGTCGCCGCGACGATCGTCGCCCTGCGCGCGGACGAGGAGGTCAAGCAGTGGGACTCCGTCTCGGCGGTGATCGACGCCATGAACGCCTTCGGGATCGACCGGCGCCGTGAGCCGGTGCTCGCGGTCGGCGGGGGTGTGCTGACCGACGTGGTCGGCTTCGCGGCCAGCCTGTACCGGCGCGGCACGCCGTACCTGCGCATCCCAACCACGCTGATCGGTCTCGTGGACGCCGGTGTCGGGGTCAAGACGGGGGTGAACTACGCGGCCGGCAAGAACCGGGTCGGGACCTACGCGGCGGCCAAGGCGACGTTCCTGGACCGCACCTGGCTCAGCACCCTCGACCCGCGGCACGTGTCCAACGGCCTCGCGGAGGTGCTCAAGGTCGCCCTGATGAAGTCGGCAGAGCTGTTCGAGCTGCTCGAGCGCTCGGGTCGCGACCTGCTCGAGGACCGGCTGCTGGGCAGCACGCCGGAGCTCGACGCCGCGGCCGCGACCGTCGTGGCCGAGTCGATCCACCTGATGCTGGAGGAGCTGCAGCCCAACCTCTGGGAGTCCACCCTCGAGCGCTGCGTCGACTACGGGCACACCTTCAGCCCGGTCATCGAGATGCGCGCGCTCCCCTCCCTGCTCCACGGTGAGGCCGTCGCCGTCGACATGGCGCTGACCACCGTGATCGGCGAGCTCCGCGGCTACGTCTCGATCGAGCAGTCGGCGCGGGTCCTCGCCGTCATGCGCCAGCTGGGACTGCCCACCTGGGACGACGTGCTGGCCGAGCCGGGGCTGCTGGCGTCCGCCCTGCGCGACACCGTGCGCCACCGCGACGGCCAGCAGCGGCTACCCCTGCCCGTCGGGATCGGGGGCCACCGCTTCGTCAACGACGTCACCGACGCCGAGCTGCAGAGGGCGCTGGAGCTGCTGCGCTCGCGCTCCCGGGACTACGCGCAGGAGACGCGATGACGACGGCCGTGGTCGTGGGCGGCTCCACCGGCGTCGGTCGCGGCGTCGCCGACGCGTGGGCCGCTGCCGGCTGCCGGGTGCTGACGCTCAACCGGTCCCGTCCGGTGGGCCCGGGGGCCGAGCTGCTGGAGCACGTCGCGGTCGACCTCGCCGATCCCGACGCCGCGCGCGTCGTCCTGCGCTCGCTGCCCGACGAGGTCGACCTGCTCTGCTACTCGGCCGTCTACTTCACCGCCGGACGTGCGCCGTTCGCCGAGACCACCGAGCGCGACTGGGAGGACCAGTGGCGCATCAACGTGCACGGGCTGTGGCTGGCGCTGCACAGCCTGCTGCCCGCCCTGCGACGTGCGGCGCCCTCGGTCGTGCTCAGCATCTCCTCGGAGGTCGTCTACAACGCGGGCCCGCTGCGGGCCGGCTACGCGGCCACGAAAGCCGCGGCCCGTGGGCTGGTCGAGTCGCTCGCGCAGGAGGAGGACCCGGACGTCGTGCGCGTCGTCCAGGCGCTGCCGGCGCAGATGGTGGACTCGCCGGGCATCAGGGCGCGCCGCCCGGACGACTTCGACTACGCCGACTACATGACGGGTGACGACTTCGGCCCGCTCGCCCGCGACCTCGTGGAGCGACGTGCCGCCGACCTCGCCGGTGAGGTCCTCGTGGTGGACCACGGCGGTGCCTACCGTCCGCTCGGCGACACGCTGCCGACGTCGCAGAGCCGACCGGCGGGGGTGTCGGCATGAGCGTGCGGCACGCGGAGGCGGACGCGTACCTGTTCGACATGGACGGCACGCTCGTGGACTCCACGTCGGTGGTCGAGCGGACCTGGGCCGACTTCAGCCGGCGGCACGGCCTCGACGTGGAGGAGGTGCTGGCCTACGCGCACGGTCGTCCGACGGCCAGCACGACCGCCCACTTCCTCGAGGACGCCGACGTGGCTGCCGACGAGGCGATCCGGCTGGCCGCCCTGGAGGAGGAGACCGTCGACGGCATCGTCGAGGTCCCGGGCGCGGCGGCCCTCGTCGCCGGGCTGCCCGAGGACCGGTGGGCCGTCGTCACCTCGGCCGGCCGACGTCTCGCCGAGCGGCGCCTGGACGCCGCCGGCGTCCCGCGTCCTGCCGTCCTCGTGACGGCCGACGACGTGGCACGGCCCAAGCCCGACCCGGAGGGCTACCTGCTGGCTGCACGGCTCCTCGGCGTCCCCGTCGACGCGTGCGTCGCCTTCGAGGACTCGGAGGCGGGGGTCCGGGCCGCGGTCGCGAGCGGCGCGCGCACGGTCGTGGTCGGCACGCTGTCGTCCCACGACGGGACGCTGCCACGTGTCGTGGACCTCAGCGGTCCCGACGTCCCCGGCGCCGTCGCCGCCACGAGGGTCCCGTCGTGACGGCGCTCGACACCCGCGGCCCTACGGCACGCACGCGAGCGACCGCGACGTTCGCCGTCGACGTCGGCGGCACCTGGACGAGGAGCCGGCCCCTGGAGGACGGCGCACCCACCGAGCGCGTGCCCACACCGAGCATCCTGCGGCGTCCTGGAGTCCCGGTGGCGGTGCTGCGGGACGACCTCGTCGCGCTGCTCGCCCGTCTCGCACCGCCGGGTGCGTGCGTGGCGGTCTCGCTCGGCGCCGCCCTCGACGAGCGCACCGGCATCGTGCACGGCTCGGCGCCGCTGTGGGGGGCGGCCGACGACCCCGTCGACCTGGGCGCCGCGCTCGCCCGACGCCGTCCCGATGTCGCCTGGCACCTCGTCAACGACGTCACCGCGGCCGTCACCGACCTCGCCGTGCGTCACGCACCCGCAGGGGTGCGGCACGTGGGCTACCTGACCGTCAGCAGCGGCATTGCTTACCGGTGTCTCGACGTCCCGCGCGCACGGATCGAGATCGACGAACGCGGGCTGCAGGGCGAGGTCGGCCACCTCGTGGCCCAGGTCGACGCCGAGGACGCCGACCTGCTGCGCCTGCGCTGCGAGTGCGGGGGAGCGGCCCACCTCGCCGCGATCTCCTCCGGTCCGGGCATCGCGCGGCTGGTCGTGCGGCGCGCGGGTGCCACGTCGGACCCGGTCGCCAGGCTTCGCGCGGGCCTCGGCGCAGGGGAGGACTGGGCCCAGGGGGTCCTCCGCTCCGCCGTGGCCCCGGTCGCGGCGCTGGTCCGCACCCTGTGGACCCTCGACCCGCACCTCGACCTGCTGGCCCTCGGCGGCGGTGTGGTCGAGGGACTCGGCGCCGTCTACGAGCACACGCTCCGCGAGCTGCTGGCCGTGCCCGCGTCGTACGCCGACCCGCCGCGGGACGACGCGTGGTTCGACGAGCACCTGCGGTGCTGCGTGCCGGGTGACGTCGACCTGCTGGCCGGCGCCGCCGCAGCCGTGTCCGGAGCAGCGGAGGCGGTCCGATGACCAGGGGAGCCGTCGCGTCGGGGCGCCCCGCGGCACTGGTGCGCGTCGAGCGGCACCGCGCCCTCGTCCGCACGCCCGCCGGCCTGCGGCTGCACAGCCTTCCGACCCCCACGCCCGGACCGGGTGAGCTGCTGCTGGCCCCGGAGGTCGTGGGCGTGTGCGGCACCGACCTGCAGATCCTGCGCGGGCTCCGCGCCGACCCCGCCGAGGTGCTCGGGCACGAGGGGGTCGCTCGCGTCGTCGCCGTCGGACCGGCCGTCGCCGGACCTGCACCTCGCGTCGGGGAGCGCGTGCTCGTCGACCCGACTCACCCGAGGGACGACACGTTCCTGCTCGGCCACAACGTGGCCGGTCTCTGGGCGGAGCGCGTGGTCGTGCCGGCCACGGCCGTGCGCGACGGGCTCGTGG
>NZ_LUNF01000332.1:0-3553 GCF_001626145.1 Aeromicrobium sp. REDSEA-S32_B7 | reverse complement strand
CTGAACGCCACCCTCGCCCAGACCGGCACCGCCGTCTCGGACTCCGCAGCCGACTACCGCCGCGCCGAGAACGCCAACCGCGCCTCCTTCGGCGGCTGATGGGCACGCCGGACGGCTCCGGCGGCGGCAGCGCCGTCGAGCTCGACATCGAGGGACTGCGCCAGGTCGGCAAGAACACCTCCGAGCTGGCTGCCGAGGCGCTCGCGGCGCAGCAGACCGTCGAGGCCACGAAGGGCGAGGCGTCCATGTACGGCCAGTACCCGGCCGCGCAGGCGCTCGCCCAGCACCATGACAGCGTGGCGACCGTCTTCGCGACGACGCTCGGCGCCCTCCAGCAGGAGATGGACGAGTTCGGTCTCGCGCTCACCACTGCGGCCGACAACTACGCCGACACCGACGACGGCGTGCAGGGCGCGATGGCCTCCATCGCGACCCGCTTCGCGGGAAGCGCCTCGTCGACGACGGAGTCCTACGACAACGCGCGCGCCGACCAGGGGACGGACCTCGTCGACCCCGAGTCCGTCGACGTCGACCTCGACGCTCTCGCGGGCACGGACTCCGAACCTCTGCAGGACGTCGTCGAGCAGCTCGGCGGCGACCTCGCGACGTCGACCGACACCGTCCAGACCACCGACGGCGACCAGGGCGAGCAGGCCTACCAATGAGTCGAGGCCCGGGGCGACTCGCGGCGCTGCTGGTCCTCGTCGTCGCTCTCCTGGCGCCGTCGACGGCGCAGGCCTCGCTCGCGCGGTACCAGCCCGACGACGCCTGGTGGTACTCCGCGCTCCGTCTGGACGAGGTCCACCGGGAGACGACGGGCAAGGGCGTCAAGGTGGCCATCATCGACGGCTCCATCGACCTCACGGTGCCCGAGCTGCGCGGCGCCGACATCACGCTCGGCCGCTCCGTCACCGGCAAGAAGTCCGTGTCCGTGCCCGGAGCCGGGGCCGCCAACCACGGCACGGCCATGACCGTGCTCGTCGCCGGACAGGGCAACGGTGGTGTCACCGGGGTCGCCCCCGATGCCGAGGTGACCTTCTACCAGGCGAACCGCGACCCCTACACCGACTCGCTGGCCTCCCCGGCGGCGCTCATTGAGCAGGCCGCGCGGGACGGGGCGGACGTCATCAGCGTCTCCCTCGCGTCCGGCGATGCCGACGAGAACGACCCCGCGGTCCGCAAGGCGATCGCCGCGGGCGCGGTCGTGGTCGCCGGAGGCGGCGAGGCCGGCTCGCCGGGGATCTCCTCGCCGGCCTCCGCTCCCGGCGCCGTCGCCGTGGGCGCGGCCGACCGGAACGCCAAGGCGTGGTCGGAGCAGCCCGGCCAGCGCGACGACCTCTCCGCCACGCTCGCGATCACCGCACCGGGGGTCGAGGTTCCCGCCGGCGCCTCCAGCACGGAGAGGCGCGGGGCGGTCTGGACACCGGCCTACCCCCGCACGGGTACGTCGCCTGCCACGGCCATCACGGCCGGGGCCCTCGCCCTCGTGAAGCAGAAGTTCCCCGACGCCACCGGCAACCAGCTCGTCCAGCAGCTGATCCACAGCACCGGCCGTTCCGGGGACGCCGACTACTTCGGGTGGGAGCGACCGAACGGCTTCGGCATCCTCTCCGTGCGCAACATGCTCGAGAGGGACCCGACCGGCTGGCCCGACGAGAATCCCCTGACGCGCGGGGTCGAGGCCGCCGTCAAGACCTACCCGCTCTCCGTCTACGGCGACTCCGCCGATCCCGCGCCGTCCGCCGAGACCACCACGAGCCCTGCGGCAGCCGACACCACCGACGCCGCTGCCGACGACGGCACCGGCCCCCTGCCGTGGGTCCTCGGCGCCGTCGCCGTCCTCGTGCTCGTCACCGCGGGGATCGTCGTCGCCCGCCGCCACCACCGTCCGTCCGAGGAGGCCTGACCATGGGACCGAACGAGAGCAAGCTGCGACAGGTGGAGAGCGCCATCCCCGGCGCCCTCACCGGCAAGGCCATCGACTGGGATGCCGCCAAGACCAAGCTCGACGCGCTCCGCACCGAGCTCGTCACCGCCCAGCAGCGGGCCCGCGAGACCTGGACCGAGGGTTCGGACGCCGCGGCCGCCGACGCCGCCTTCGCCCAGAAGCTGCAGACGATCGAGCGGATGCAGACCAAGCTCGAGCAGACCGCCGCCGGGATGCGCGCCGGCGCCGAAGCGCTGTCCACCGCCCGCTCCGACCTGCAGAACCTGCCCGAGATCTCCCCCGCCCCGGGCGCCAGCCCCACCAGGCCGGGTGCAGACGCGAGCGACGCGGACGTCGAGGCCTACAACACCGCCAAGAGCGAGCACGACAGCGCCGCCTCGAGCCACGCCACCTCCATGGAGCGACGCGAGAACGACGCCGCCGCCGCCCTCACTCGGCTCGACGCCGGCCTCGCCGCAGCACAGAAGATGCTGGCGACGGCCGCACCGGGCGTCGAGGGCACCTCGGTCGACGACACCAGCACCGGGTCCCGCGGCACCGGCGGCACCGGCGGCGGCCTGTCGGGCACGCCGGTCGTCGGCGGCACGACCGCGGTCAGCGCCATGGCCTCGGCCGCGACGATCGGCCGTGGGCCCCGCGGCACCAACCCCACGCTCGTCGCCCCCGTCAAGAACGGCAGCACCGGTGACGGCGACGGCCGCGGCGATGCCGACGGCGACGGCCTGACCGACCTCGACACCGGGCTCACCGACGGCGGCTCGTCCCTCGGCCAGGCCGGAGGCATGGGAGCCGGCGGGGTCGGCGGTGCCGCTGGCGCCGCGGGTCTGCTGGGTGCCGGCAAGGGCATCCTCGCCAAGGCCGCCGGTGCCGCCAAGGGCGCCGCGTCGTCCGCCGGTGCCGGGTCCGGTCGGACGGCTGGCATGGCGAAGGGCTCCACGCTGGGGTCCTCCTCCTCGCAGTCGAACGCCCGCGTGGCGAACCCGGCCGGTCAGGCTGGGCAGGCAGGCGCGCGCCCCGGTGCGCAAGCAGGCCGTGCCGGAGCGTCGCCCGGCAGCCAGGCGGGCCGTGCTGCTGGTTCCCAGGCGTCCCGCTCGGCTCCGGGCACGGGCAGCCGCGCGGGCAGCGCGGGCACCCGACCGGCCCAGGGCAGCGGATCGCGCGCCGGCCAGGGTGCCGGCGGGTCCGGCCGCGGCAACGGCACCGGTCCCACGGGGCGGGGCGGCAACGCCGCACGGTCCGGCGCCGGCGCCGGCGGCCAGGGTCGACGTCGCGACGAGGACGACGAGCCCACGCAGGACCACCTGGCGTTCGACGACGACCAGTGGTTGGACGACGACGAGACGTCGCCCGGCGTCCTGTCCTGACCTCGACGGACCACACGGTCCGCGGCGCAGGAGGCTACGGAGCGGGGACGGCGACGATCGTCACACGTCACGACGCCCGTGATGTGGGACGTTCCCCCCGTTCTGACTAGTCGAAACGAACCAGGTGACCTAGTCTTTTGCCACCAGCATCGACGAGCCCGTGCCGCGACCGTGCCCACGGGGAACCGGGAGGACGAACGATGAGCGAGCTCAGCCGCGAAGAAGGCGCGATCACCCGCGC
>NZ_LUNF01000331.1:0-3118 GCF_001626145.1 Aeromicrobium sp. REDSEA-S32_B7 | reverse complement strand
GTGCAGAAGCACGTCGCGGTGCTCGAGCGCGCCGGTCTCGTCACCAAGCGACGGGTCGGCCGCGAGGCGCTCGCGAGCGGCGACGTCGAGGCCGTCCGGTCGGTCGGCACCCTGCTCGACGAGCTCGAGCACGTGTGGCGCGGACGCGTCGCCCGCATCGACGACCTCCTGCTCAGCACGCCCGAGGACCCCCAGCACCACACCGAACCCCCTCCCGAGGAGACCTGACATGCCCGTCACCGACGTCCAGAAGGACCTGGACCAGCGCACCCTGACCATCACCGCCGAGTTCGCCGCACCCGTGGATCGCGTGTTCGCGATCTACGCCGACCCGCGCCAGCTCGAGCGGGTGTGGGGACCGCCCTCCTTCCCCGCCACGTTCGTCGACCACGACCTGCGCGAGGGCGGCCGGGTCACCTACTACATGACCGGCCCCGAGGGGCAGCGCTTCGGCGGCTGGTGGGAGGTCACGGCGGTCGACGCCCCGCACGGCTTCGACTTCCGCGACGGGTTCGCCGACGACGACCTCCAGCCCGTCGAGGGCATGCCGGTCTCGACCAACACCTTCCGCTTCGAGCCCATCGAGGGCGGCACGCGTGCCGTGTACACGTCGACCTACGCGACGCTCGAGGCGCTGCAGCAGGTCATCGACATGGGCGTCGAGGAGGGCAGCCGCTCGGCGATCGACCAGATCGACGTGCTGCTCGCCGCCTGAGCGACGACCGGGCGCGCGCGAGCGCCTAGGCTGAGGGGTGGGACCTGCGGGTCCCACCCCTTCGCCGTCCCGACACCCATCAGGAGAGAACCCGTGGCCGACTCCTCGTTCGACATCGTCAGCAAGCTCGATCGCCAGGAGGCCGACAACGCGCTCAACCAGGCGATGAAGGAGATCTCGACGCGCTACGACTTCAAGAACACCGGCGCGCTGCTGGAGTGGAAGGGCGAGGAGGGCATCGAGATCACGGCGAACGCCGACGAGCGGGCCCTCGCCGTCCTCGAGGTGTTCAAGGAGAAGCTGATCAAGCGCGGCATCAGCCTCAAGGCGCTCGAGACCGGCGACCCGCGCCAGAGCGGCAAGGACGTCAAGATCAACGGCAGCTTCAGCCAGGGCATCAGCACCGAGCAGGCCAAAAAGGTCTCCAAGCTGATCCGCGACGAGGGCCCGAAGGGCGTCAAGGTGCAGGTGCAGGGCGAGGAGCTGCGCGTCACCAGCAAGAAGCGCGACGACCTCCAGGAGGTCATCGCGCTCCTCAAGGGCGCCGACCTCGACTTCCCCCTGCAGTTCGTCAACTACCGCTGACACGCTGCGGCCAGGTCGTCAGGTCACGACGTCCCAGAGCCAGCCGACGCTGACCACCGCGCCGACGACGAGCAGCACCAGGAGGACCGCGGCGAGCAGGAAGCAGCCGAACGCCCCGAGGGCGCCGTCGTGAGACTCGAGCACCTCGCTGTCCGGCCACTCGTCCCGCAGCGGGTGCTCGGCGAGGTGAGCGTTGGCGTGCTCGAGGTGGCAGAACGTCAGCACCTGCTCGTGACGGAAGCAGCGCTCCCCCTCGGCGTCCAGGCGCTCGGACCGGCCCACCACGATCGTGATCGCCAGGTCGGCCGTGGGGTCGACCTCACGACCGCAGCGAGCGCACCCCACGGCGGCGATCGTCCCGGCGGTGTCGGCGTGCTCGTCCATGCGTCGACCCTAGGGACCCGACCGACGATCGACCCAGCGACTTTCCTGGTCTCGGCCCGACACGACGCCCCCGCCGGACTGGTCCGGCGGGGGCGCTCTGCTGCTCGGGGTGCGAGGCGTCAGCGGTCGACGCGCACGACCGACTTGTCCTCGGCGATCTCGACGGTGACGTCGTCGTCGTTGCCGAGGTCGACCTCGACCTCGTAGGCGTGGTCGCGGTCGTCGCTGTACTCCACGTCGGTGACCCGACCCTCGCCGACCTCGTCGAGCGCGATCTTCTCCAGCTCGCTGCGCAGGTCGGCGTCGTCGACCGGGCCGTCGAGCGGCGCGGCCGAGGCCGAGGTGTCGGCCGTGGCTGCCGGGGCCGACGTCGCGGCGGGACGGACGTCGTCGTCATCGTCGTCGTCCGAGCCGCAGGCGCTCACGCCGAGCGCGAGGACGAGGGCGGTGGCGGTCGCGGCGAGGGCGCGCAGGGTCGTCATGGAGAGCTCCTTCGTTCGGTGGATGACCCTCATCGAATCGGTGGACCGTGAGAACCGCATGACGAACGGATGAGAGCGTTCTCACGCAGCGGCCCGAGCGGGCGCCCTCCCTCGCGTCCACGGCCACACCAGCAGCGCCCAGACCGCGGCGACCACGACGATCTCGACCGCCACGTACCAGGGCCATGCCGGGAGCACGTCGAGCAGCGACGCCCGGTTCGGCTTGCCGTTGAGGTAGCCGTAGTTGGTGTCCATCAGCGCGTTGTAGGCCATGACCGCCGCCGCCCACGCGAGCGTGATGACGACCGTGCGGCGGTAGGTCCCCCACGTCGGCAGGACGCGCAGGCCGGCGACGAGGTACACCGCGGCCCAGACGATCAGCACGTGCATGGCCCAGAACATGACGAAGCGCGGTTCGGGCCAGGCGGACGACAGGTCGGGGGTGGCCATGCCCTGCGTCGTCAGCGTCAGGCCCCACAGGTAGGTGACCGTCGACGTGAGGCGCGAGCGCGTCCACAGCGCGTGCACCGCAAACATCCACGCGAGGTCGCAGAGCTGGAACGGCAACGAGGTGCGCGGGTTCCACTCGCCGGGCAGGAGCTGCAGCACCTGCAGCGGGACGGTGACGGCCACGATGCCGAGCGCGAGCACCCGGCTGGTCGTCGCCTCCGCGGTCGTGCCGCGGACCCGACGACCGAGCAGGACCACGGGGACCAGACCGATCGCGAACAGCGCGAGGACGACCAGGTGGCTCGTGCCGTACGCCTGGAAGTCGCCCGAGGCCAGCAGCGTGGTGCCGTCGATGTCCACGCGCGCAGCGTAGCCCGGTCAGGTGGCGCGGCGGGCGATCGTGACCGCGAAGTCGGCGTCGGCGGTCAGGGGTCGCAGGTCCCACGTCGCGAACCGCTGCTCCACCGCGAACCCGGCGGCCGCGAGGTGCTCGTCGAGGTCG
>NZ_LUNF01000330.1:0-8240 GCF_001626145.1 Aeromicrobium sp. REDSEA-S32_B7 | reverse complement strand
CTCCTCGGCCCACGCGAGGACGTCGCCCGGCCGCAGCGGCGACGTCGCGACGTGGACCGGGCCACCCGCCGACGACGCGACCCAGGTGTCGCGCGCGCCGGGGACCCGCGACCGCCTGATCGAGCGGGCGAGAGGTCCGTCGCGGAGCCCGAGGTCGAGCCGTCCCACCTCGGCCGGGTGGAGGGGGCGGTCGAAGCGCCACACCGTCTGGTTGACCACGGGGATCCCGAGGACGCGGTGCGCCCGGACGAAGAGGTCGTCGTCCAGGGTCAACCGGTTGCCGTCGGTGGCGGTCGCCCTCGCGACCTGGGTGCTCTGCAGGTCCACGTCTCCTCCAGTCCTCGTGCTCAGTCGCGTCGGACGTAGGCCCGCACCGTGAGCGGTGCGAAGATCGCGAGCACGGCGAGGGAGCCGAGCAGCGCGGTGAGCACCGACCCGGCGGCGGGGTCGCCCCCGGCGAGGTCGCGCACCGCGGAGACCAGGTGCGTGACCGGGTTGACCTCCGCGATGGCACGCATCCACGCCGGCATCGTCTCGGTGGGCACCAGCGCGTTCGACATGAACGACAGCGGCGTCAGGACGAGCATCGAGACGCCCTGGACGGCGGCGGCGCTGCGCATCATGACGCCCATGAAGGCGAAGACCCAGCTCATGGTGAAGCCGCTCAGCACGACCAGAGCGCAGCCGGCGACGAGCCCGGCCCACGACTCCGGCCGGTAGCCCATCGTCACGCCGACGACCACCGTCATGGTCACCGCCACGACGTAGCGGACCACGTCAGCCAGCAGGGCACCTGCGAGCGGTGCCGTGCGGGCCACGGGGAGCGACCGGAAGCGGTCGAACACGCCGCGGTCGATGTCGTCGCGCAGCTGCACCCCCGTGACGACCGACGCCGTGACGGCGATCTGCACGAGCACACCGGGCACGAGCTGGGGGAGGTAGGCGTCGACGCCGCCCGCGACGGCACCTCCGAAGACGTTCGCGAACAGGATGGTGCCGACGACCGGCAGCACGATGACGTCGAAGAGGCGCTGCGGGTCGTGGCGGACCCGCAGGAGTCCCCGGTGGCCGAACGTGAGCACCTGGGCGAGCGCCGACAGCGGGCCGACCCCACCGCGCGGCGCCGGTCGGACCTGAGCCCCGATCACGGCGCTCATGCCGCGTCCTGACGCTGGGGGCCGGGCGCGTCGAGCGATCCCGTGAGCGCGAAGAAGACCTCGTCGAGGCTCGGCCGGGCCGCGCTGAGCTCGCCGATCTCGATACCGCGTGCGGTGAGGGCCAGCACGACGTCGGACGTCACGGCGCCCGACCGGATCGGCGCGGCCAGCAGCACGCCGTCGTCCTGGGGGACCTGACCGGTCACCTCGTGCAGGACGCGGGCCGCTTCGACGCGGCGCGCCGGGTCGGCCACGACGAGGTGGAGCGTCAGGCCGCCGACGGACTCCTTGAGCTCGGCGGGCGTGCCGTCCGCGACGACGCGTCCGCGGTCGATCACCGCGATCCGGTCGGCGAGCTGGTCCGCCTCCTCCAGGTACTGGGTCGTGAGCAGCACCGTCGTGCCCTGCGCGACGAGCTCGCGCACCGTCGCCCACATGTCGGCGCGCGTGCGTGGGTCGAGCCCGGTCGTGGGCTCGTCGAGGAACAGCAGCGGCGGGTCGCCGAGGAGGCTGGCGGCGATGTCGAGACGGCGGCGCATGCCCCCGGAGAACGTCGAGACGGCGCGGTGCGCCACGTGCGTCAGGCCGAACCGCTCGAGCAGGTCGGCCGCGCGGGAGCGGGCCTCCGCTCGTCGCCAGCCGACCAGCCGGGCGAAGAGGTAGAGGTTCTCGTGCGCCGTCAGCAGCTCGTCGAGCGCGGCGTACTGGCCGGTGAGGCCGACGAGGGAGCGCACCTGGGTGGGGGAGCGCGTCACGTCCTGCCCGAAGACCTCCGCCCGCCCGCCGTCGAGGCGGACCAGCGTCGCGAGGGCGCGCACGGCCGTCGTCTTCCCCGCGCCGTTCGGGCCGAGCACGGCGTGCACCGTGCCGGCGCGGACGGACAGGTCGAGGCCGTCGAGCGCCCGCTGCTCCCCGTACGTCTTGACCAGTCCCTCGGCCCGGATGGCCCACTCGGTCATCGTCGTCCCCCTCCGTCAGGTCGCGGCGCGCAGCGCCCGACGCTCACCACAGCCGTGCCTCGACGTGCCACGCCGCCAGGCCCGAGCGCACCAGGTCACGCAAGGTCTCGTCATCGGGCACCCGCGCCGGGTCGAGCGCGGCGACCGTCACGGTGGTGCGCTCGCCGGAGGTGCACGCCCACGCGGTCAGTCCGCCGCCGAGGGCACGGATCTCGGCGTCGTCGACCACCCGGTGCCCGGCCAGCGCGGCGATGCTGCGGGCCGGCGTCCCGGTCGGTGCGCTGAACGCCGGGGACATCGTCCCGAGGTTCGACGCCAGCACGCGGGGGCCGGTCGGCACCGGCAGCCGGCGTACGACCGCGTCGGGCAGCATCTGCACGAGCGTGAGGAGCGAGCCGGTGTCGGCGTCCTTGGCCGACGTGTCGCGCGTGCCGAGCTGGGCGTAGGCCTGGCGGCAGCCCGCCCGCAGCGGTGCGAGGTCGTGACGTCGCAGGTCGGTCGGGTCGACGGCGACGCGGGCGATCCGCGTGGCGTTGGCGCGAGGGTCGTCGGCGCCTCGCGCGGTGACGGGCAGTGCCACCAGCACGGGCTCGTCCTCGTCCGTGATCCCGGCCGACCCGACCAGGGACGCGCTCAGCGCGACGAACCAGGTGTTGAGGGTCCCGCCGTGCCGCGCCGCCGCAGCCTCCACGTCGGCCGTGCGGCACTCCGCCACGACGGTGGGGACCACCCAGCCCTGGGGCGCGGTCGGCCCGTCGGGGGGCGGCGCCGGCGTCGCCCCCGCGGGGGAGGTCGCGCCGCCACGCTGTCGCAGCGCGCTCGTGGCGCCCCAGCGCACGACGGCCCGGACCTGGCGCGCCGCGTCCTGCAGGTCGGCCCGCAGCGTCCCCCACGTGCCGTCGCGGTCGGGCAGGGTCAACGGCGCCCGCCCGGAGGCCGCCCGCTCGACGGCGTCGACCATCGCGCCACCGTCGGCGACGGCGTGGTCGACGATCAGCGACAGCAGCGAGCCGCCGTCGGACAGCCGCGCGCTCGCCAGCCGCCAGGAGTCGCCGCGGCCAGGGTGCAGCGGAGCGGTGTGGTTGGACCGGAGCCAGTCGACGACGTCGCACTCCTGGAGCACGGTCGGCTCGACGTCGAGCGCCGGGGCATGGGGCGCCCGCGACCAGCGACCACGTGCGCCGGGCACGCGGGGACGATCCGCGCGACGCGAGAGCGCCCCGCGGGCCAGCTCGTCGCGCAGCCGGACCAGCGCCGCGGTCGGCACGACGTGGTCGAGACGCCAGACGAACTGGTTGACGATCGGCGTCCCCACGCCGCGGTGCCGTCGCAGGAACAGGTCGTCCCCGAACGTCAGACGAACCGTCGCGTGGTCGATCGCCATCATGAACACCCCCCCAGGTTCTGCCGAGTCAAGCGGCCCGTCGCCGACCGTGTCCAGAGGGAGAGGCGCGTGAGCATCATCACGTCGCGCGCACTCCGCGGAGGCGCGCAGACTGGCGAGCAACGACCGCGAGGAGTGCGCGGCCGTGGCGGATGGATCGCGTCACCGAAGAGACCGGTGGCGCACCGGACGGGGGGAGCACTGCCATGGAGTACACCGAGCTCGACGACTACCCGATCCCAGCGGGGATCGTGACGACCTGGACGCCGACGACGGCGTCCGACGCGTGGGAGGACGACCCGCGCGGACTGTCCTACGACCATGCCGCCCACCTGGAACGAGATCCCGACGGCTCGTGGATCGGCTCGGCCATGCGGGTGCCGCTGCCGTTCGACGCCGACGCCCTGCGCCGTGCACTGCGGGCCTGGATCGCGCGCCACGAGGTGCTGCGCACGACCGTCCGGAGGACCGCCGACTCCGCGTCGACCTGCGCGTGGCAGCGGCAGACGGTCCACCACTCACGGGTCGACGTGCGACCGGAGGTGCTCGGGCACCGCTCCAGCGACGCGGCGCGGGTCGAGGTGGCGCAGTTCCTGGCGAGGCTGTCGCCCGTCACCTGGCCGCACTGCGTGTTCGCGACCGTCCGTGGCACGCACGCCGAGGGCTTCGTCCTGGTCTTCGCCGCCGACCACAGCGTGATGGACGCCTACTCGCAGGTGCTCTGGTTCGCCGAGATGGAGGACCTGTACCGCCAGGCCCTCGCCGGGATCGACGACGACGCGCTCGCCGTGCTCGACGTGGGCAGCCACGTCGACTTCTCCGCCGTCGACCGCCGGGCGGGGGAGGAGCTGTCGGCGGACCACCCCGCCGTGCTGCGCTGGCGCGCGTTCACGTCGCTCGACGAGAACGGCGCACCGCGCGACGTGCCGGCGTTCCCGCACCACCCCGACGTCGCCGCGGCCGGCGTCGACGACCGTCCCCGACGCCAGCGCAGCCTCTCGACGTGGGTGCTGGGCGGGCCGGAGACCGACGAGCTCGGCCGGCGGCTGCGCGAGCAGGGCGTCGGGCTGCAGGCGGCCGGCCTCGCGGCGCTGGGGATCGCGTCGCGGCGACGCTCCGGCGTCGAGCGGCTGCGGTTCGTGATGCCGATGCACACCCGCCACGACCCGCGGCACCGCGAATCGGTCGGGTGGTACGTGGGCCTGTGCCCCGTCGACCTCGACCTGTCGGGGACGCACACGTTCGGCGAGGCGGTCGCCCGCGCCGACGCCGCGACGCGCGAGGTCAAGGACCTCGCGAGGCACCCGTTCCCGCGGGTCGCCGAGCTGTTGGGCGTCGGCGACACGCCGCACTTCGTCGTGTCCTACGTCGACGTCCGGCACGTGCCGGGTGCCGAGCGCTGGCCGGCGCAGCAGGCCCGCGCGCTGAGGTCCCCGGTGTTCGCCCCGGACGAGCTGTACCTCTGGCTCATCCGCCACCAGGGCGGACTGAACCTCTCGGCCCGCTACCCGGGCGCCTGGGCCGTCGACGCGGCCGTGCGAGGTCTCGCGGCCCACCTGCGCGCAGTCTTCGCCGACATGGTGGAGCACGAGCGGCAGAGCGGTCTCGTGACGGCGGCGGCGGACCGATGATCCTCGCGGAGATGGCGCGGTGGCGCACGGCGCCCGGCACGGTGCTGACCCTCGGGCCGACGCCGGAGAGCCTCGCGGCCGCCGCCGAGGCACCCGTCGACGCCGCCCCGCCGTCGTTCCTGCAGGCCGACCACCTGCGGGCCTACGCGGCCCGGCAGCGCGCGAGCGGCGTGCACCGCGCCTGGACCGGGGTCGCGACCGACCTCGACGGCCCGCTCGACCGCGACGCCCTCGCCCGCGCCCTGACGCGGCTGGTGACGACGCACGAGGGGCTGCGGTCATGGTTCGACCTGACCGGCGAGGTCCCCGTCCGTCACGTGGTGCCGGTGGCCGACGTCGAGCACACGGTCGTCGACGTGCAGGAGCTGGACGTCGGGGACGGTTCGTGGGACGTGGCCCTGCAGGCGCACCTGGTCCGGACCTTCGACGCCGCCTGTCGGCCCGACGCCTGGCCGGGGTTCGTGCTCGGCGCGGTCGAGCGCGTCGACGGGTTCGGCCTCTTCTGGGGCTGCGACCACGCCTTCACCGACGGCGCGTCTCAGCTCATGGTCGCCTCCGAGCTCGCCGACCTCTACGCGGCGGAAGTGGCCGAGCCCGGCGGTCCCGCCCTGGTCGAGGGGGCGCTGCCGACCCCGGAGGAGTCGGGACCGTTCGGCGTCTTCGCGGCCGAGGAGCGCGCCCGCGCCGCCACCTACGACGCGTCCTCGCCCGAGGTCCGCGCCTGGGCCGACCTCGTCGGGTCCCAAGGGGGACGTCTGCCGTCCTTCCCGCTCGACCTCGGTCTCGAGCGCGGTGCGACGGCGCCCGTGCACATCGCCTCCTACGACCTGCTCGACGCGCAGGCCGCCTCGCGTCTGGACGCCCGGTGCCGCGCGCTCGGCGTGCGGACGGTCTCCGCGGTCTTCGCGGCGCTCGCAGCGACCGACCACCTGCTGGCGGACCGGGCGACCTACGCCGGCGTGACGGTGCTGGGCGCCCGCGACACCGGTCCGTACCTGCGGTCGCACGGCTGGTTCTGCACCTTCGCGCCCGTGCTGTTCGAGGTCGCGCCGCACGCCGACGACCTCGACGCCCTGCTGGTCGCCGCGCACGCCGGGTTCGAGACCGGCCGTCGCACGTCGCGCATGCCGGCGCACGTCGCCCTGGCCGAGATGCTGCGGACAGGTGTCCTCGGACCCGATGGCGTGGGGTCGCCGCAGCTGGTCTCCTACCTCGACGTCCGTCGGTTCCCCGGGGCGGGCCGGCCCGCGCACGAGCGCGGGGTGCACTTCACGGGCGAGGGCCGCACGGCCAACGCCTCGATGTGGGTCAACCGCGACGCGGAGCGGCTCTACGTCGGGCTGCAGCACCCCGACACCCCCGAGGCGCACGACGCGATCGCGCGGTACTCCGCGACGCTCACCCGCGTGGCGCGGGCGCTGGCCGACGGGTCGACCTCGCTGCCCGAGGTGGAGACCAGCCGTGCTGGTCACGTCGGCTGACCTCTGGACGCCCGCGCCGGGCACGGTCGTCTCGTGGGACGTCGAGCCCGGCGTGGCTCCGGGGCGCCCCGTCGACCTCTCCCTCAACCAGCGCAACCACCTCGCCGCGGCGGTCGCGGGGGAGCCGTCGGTGTGGATGGCCGCGGGGTTCGACGTCGAGGGTCCCGTCGACGCGGCGGCGCTCGAGCGGGCCTACCAGGAGGTCGTCGCGCGGCACAGTGCCCTGCAGGTCGGCGCGGACGTGGTGGCCGGTGCCGTGCACGGCAGGCACCACGACGCGGCCGGCCTGCGCTGGACCCGAGGAGCCGACGTGACCACGTCGACCGTCGCCGAGACCCGCGACCACGTGCGTCGACGGCTCGACGCCGCGTGCTGGCCGCTGTCGTACCCGGCCTTCTGGCCCGCCGCGATCTCGCGCCCGGACCGCTCGACGGTCGTGCTCGGGCTCGACCACCTCCACGTCGACGCCTACTCCCTCGCCGTGCTGGTCGACGAGCTCCACACCGTGTACGCCGGCCTTGCGGGGGAGGGACGCGTCCCCGACCTGCCCGAGACGTCGTGCTTCGTCGCCGGGCTGGCCGACCCGCCGCCGCGCGTGCCCGCCGACGACGTCCGACTGCGGTCCTGGCACGACTTCCTCGTGCGCCAGGACCACCGCCTGCCGACCTTCCCCCTGTCGTTGGGCGTCGAGCCCGGCGAGCGCGCCGCGCAGCGCACCGAGGTGTCGGTGCTGGGCGACGCCACGGCGGCGGACCGGCTCGGCGAGCACGCCCGGCTGCACGGCGGGTCCACGGCCACGGCCGCGCTCGCCGCGCTCGCCACTGCGGTGGCCGACCTGGGCGGGCCCACCGTGCTGCCGCTCCTCATGCCCGTCCACCTCAGGTCGACGCCTGCCGAGCGTCGGACGGTCGGGTGGCTCACGACGACGGTCCCCGTCGAGCTGGTGACGCACCTCGACCCGTGCGCGACGCTCGCGCACGCGGCCCAGGCTGTCGACGCCGCCCGCGCGATGGCGGCCGTGCCCCTCGACCAGGTGCTGGGCAGCGCGTCGCGTCCGCTGGTGCGCGAGCGGACCGACGTCTTCATGGCCTCCTACCTCGACTACCGCCGCCTGCCCGGGCACCAGGCGCCGCTGAGGCGCCGGGCCCACCACGTGTCGGCGCCGACCCTGGCCGACGACCTGCAGGTGTGGGTCTCCCGCACCCCCGAGGGTCTCGGCGTCCGCGTCCGCACGCCCGCCACGCTGACGGCGGCCCAGGTGGTCGCGAGCCTGCTCGAGCGCTGGCGCGAGCGGGTCGCGTCGATGGGCTCCGGGCGGTGCGCCGGCCCGCGCCCCGTCACCGGAGCGGGTCGACCGGCTCACCCCGTCGGGTCACCATGAAGTGCAGGTGGCAACCGGTCGACAGACCGGTCGAGCCGACCGCGCCAAGCACGGTGCGCGGCGTCACCCGTGCGCCGGGTGCGACCGACGTGGCGGAGAGGTGCGCGTAGCCCGTCTCGACACCCTGGCCGTGCTCGACCACGACCCGCAGGCCGTAGGGTCCGTCGTCGCCCACGCTGCGCACCGTGCCGGTCTCACCCGCGCGCAGCTTTATCAACGGTGCTGGCGCGGTGCTGCGCCGCCAACC
>NZ_LUNF01000033.1:0-9421 GCF_001626145.1 Aeromicrobium sp. REDSEA-S32_B7 | reverse complement strand
GTCCTGGCCCTGTTCCCCGCGGTGATCGCCCTGACGTCGCTGCTCGGGCTGCTCGGGCAGGGACGATCGACGATCCAGGCCCTGCTCGACGTCGTCGGGAGCGTCGCGCCAGCGTCCGTCGTCGACACGGTGCGGCCGACGATCGAGTCGTTCGCGGACGCGCCCGGCGCCGGGATCGCCCTCGTCGTCGGACTGCTCGGGGCCTTGTGGTCGGCGTCCGGGTACGTCAACGCGTTCGGGCGTGCCATGAACCGGGTCTATGAGATCCGCGAGGGCCGGCCGGTCTGGAAGCTGCGGCCGGTGATGCTGCTCGTGACCGTCGTGACGCTGGTCCTGGTGGCGCTGGTCGCGCTGGCCCTCGTGCTCACCGGCCCGGTGGCGCAGGCCGTCGGCGACGCTGTCGGCCTCGGCTCCACGGTCGTCATGGTCTGGGACGTCGCCAAGTGGCCGGTCGTCGTGCTGGTCGTGGTGCTCGTGGTCGCGATCCTGTACTACGCCACCCCGAACGTCCGCCAGCCCAGCTTCCGGTGGATCAGCGTCGGCGCCGCGTTCGCGATCGTCGTCTGGGCGCTCGCGTCGCTCGCGTTCGGCTTCTACGTCGCCACGTTCGCCAGCTACAGCTCCACGTACGGGTCCCTCGCGGGCGTCGTCGTGTTCCTGCTGTGGCTCTGGATCACGAACCTCGCCCTCCTGCTCGGTGCGGAGGTCGACGCCGAGCTCGAGCGTGGTCGTGAGCTGCAGGCGGGTCTCGCCGCCGAGCGCGAGATCCAGCTGCCGCCGCGCGACGAGCGCGGCATCGAGAAGGCGCAGGAGAAGGAGCGCGAGGACGAGCGGAGGGGCCGGGCGATCCGCGATGAGGCGGACGGACGGGACGACTGACCGACCGGGGTGTCGCGGTCAGCGACCGACGGACTCCAGCAGCCGGTCGAGGACGGTGAGCCCGCCGACGAGGACCGCGCTGACCGCCGACCACACCAGGCTCGGGCGCGGCGCGGGCGCCGGGCGCACGAGCGACGTCGGGAGCGAGGTCGTGGTCTGCATGGCAGAAGGGTGCCACACGGCCCGGTCAGGGGAAGGCGAAGGGCCCGACGCGGACGGACGAAGGTCCCGAGAGCCGGCGTCGAGGATCGTCAGGGGCGACGGTAGCGGCGCTCCGGGCGTCCGGCGCCGCCGTAGCGCAGCCGGACCTGCGCCTCGCCCGTGGTCACGAAGTGCTCGAGGTAGCGACGCGCGGTCACGCGCGAGAGGCCGAGCCGCTCGGCGGCGTCGGACGAGGAGACCTCCTCGTCCTGCTCCAGCAGACCCTCGACGAGCTGCGCCGTCTCCCGGCTGAGCCCCTTCGGCAGGGGAGCGACCCTGGACGGGCTGCGCGCCGCGCCGAACGCACGGTCGATGGTGGCCTGGTCGGCGTCGCCCTCGCCCAGGGCGAGGAGGGCGTTGCGGACGCGGTGCAGACGCTCCGCGAGGTCGTGCTGCTCGAACGGCTTGACGACGTACTGCATCGCGCCGCCCGCCACCGCGGCACGCACCGTGTCGGCGTCGCGCTCGGCCGTCACCATGATCACGCCCGCTCGGCTGCCCGCCTCGCGCAGCCGGGCGAGCACCTGCAGCCCGCCGAGGTCCGGCAGGTGCACGTCGAGGAGGACGAGGTCGGGGTCGAGCGCCGCGCACAGCGCGATCGCCTCCTCGCCGTTCGCGGCGACGCCGACGACCTCGAAGCCCTCGGTGCGCTCGACGAACCGGGCGTTGAGCCGCGCGACCATGAAGTCGTCGTCGACGACCAGCACCGACGTCACGTCGACTCCCAGGGCAGCACCACGCGGAACAGGCTAGGCCTCGCGGCGTCGATCGTCACCGACCCACCACGTCGCTCGCACAGGAGCCGCACCAGCGCCAGGCCGACGCCGCGGCCGCCCAGCACGTCGGGCTTGGTGGAGTAGCCGCGCACGAACACCGCCGACCGCAGCTCGGCGGGCACGCCGTCGCCGCTGTCCTCGACCTCCAGGACGAGCGCGTCGTCGTCGGCGCGCCCCGTCACCCGCACCTCCGCGCCCGGCGTGCCGCGGCACGCGTCGACGGCGTTGTCGACGAGGTTGCCGAGGATCGTCGTCACGTCGGCCGCGAGACCGGTGCCGAGCGGGGGGATCTCGCAGTCCGGGTCGAGGCTGAGCAGCACGCCCGCCTCGTCGGCCTGGCTCGACTTCGCGAGCAGCAGCGCCGCCGTGGCCGGGTCCTCCACGTGGTCGGCGAGGTCGTCCTGCCGTGCCGCGCGCGATCCCACGATGTGCGTCACGAGGGCGCGCGCCTCCTCCGGCTCGTCGAGCTCCAGCAGACCACCGATGGTGTGCAGCTGGTTGGCGAACTCGTGCGTCTGCGCGCGCAACGCGTCGGTGATGGTCAGGTTCGAGCCGAGCTGCTGCTGCACCTCGACGAGCTCCGTGCGGTCGCGCATCGTCACGACGGTGCCGACCCCCTCGCCCCGGGTCGCGGCGCGGCGCCGGTTCAGCACCAGCACGCGGTCGCGCGTCACGAGCACCACGTCGCTCGCGTCGCCCTGGTCCTGCAGGAGCGCGGCGACGTCGGGCTCGGGGGCGACGTCGACGACCCGGCGGCCCAGCACCGGTCCCTCGAGGCCGAGCAGCTCGAGGGCCGCGTCGTTGACCATGCTGACCCGACCGTCGGGGTCGACGCCCAGGACGCCCTCGCGGATGCCGTGCAGGAGCGCCTCGCGGTGGTCGGCGAGCTTGGCGAAGTCACCGGCGGCGAGCCCACGCGTGCGTCGGCGCACGATGCGCGACACGGTCCAGGAGCCGAGGATGCCGAGGCCCGCGCCCACGCCCAGGAAGAGCGCGAGGTCGGGTGCGGCGTTGGTCGCGCGCTGCCAGGCCGTCGGGTACTTCTGCTCCGCCAGCACGGCACCCGCGAACGACCCGTCGTCGGCCAGCACAGGGGCGTGCCCGGCGAGCGTGCGCCCGCGGTCGGTCGGCACCGACCCGGTCCACCCCCGACCCTCCAGCACGCGGCTGCCCCCGAGCGGCGCCTCCGTGCCCACCAGCGACGGCCTGGACGACGCGACCACCCGGCCTGCGCGGTCGGTCACCGACACGACGTCGGCGCCGGACAGCGACCGCGCCCGGTCGATGGCCGGCGCGAGCACGCGCGACGCGTCGGTCGAGCCGAGACGCGAGCGCACGACGGCGACGTTCGCGAGGTACTCCGCGGTCGAGCGCAGCCGCGCCCCGCGGTCGTCCTCGAACCCGCGGGTGGCCTGCTGCAGCGAGAGCACGCCGACGATCACCAGCACGAGCGCGACGACGGCGAGCTGGAGCAGCAGGAACTGACCGGCCAACGTACGTCGGCCCGGTCGCGGCGACCACAACGAACACAACCTCCTTTGCGCACCCAATCGTGACGCAGGCCACGTTCGCCGTCATGCTCGGGTCGACCCACCAGGAGGTGTGATGGCCGACACAGGTCAGCGACGACCCGCACGTCGCCCCCGCAGGACCCGGACGGCGACCGTCGTGGCGCTCGTCCTCGCACTCGCCGCGACGCTCGGCGCGTGCGGCGTGACGCGTGGCGGCGACGACCCCGACAACCGTCGTCTGCGCATGATGATCCCGAACAGCCCGGGCGGCGGCTACGACCTCACCGGTCGCGCCGCGGCCCAGGTGATGGAGGAGGACGACCTCACGGGTCGCTTCGAGATCACGAACGTCATCGGCGCCAGCGGCACGGTCGCCATGCAGCGGCTGCTGAACGAGCGCGGCGCCGACGACCTCGTCATGCTCATGGGCCTCGGCGTCGTCGGCGCGACGTACACCAACGACTCGGCGGCCCGCGTCTCGAAGGCGACGCCCATCGCGCGTCTCGTCGAGGAGCAGGAGGGGCTGCTCGTGCCCGCGGACTCCCCGTTCGAGACGGTCGACGACCTCGTCACCGCCTGGAAGAAGGACCCGCGCTCCGTCACCGTCGGCGGCGGCTCGTCGCCCGGCGGCCCCGACCACCTCTTCCCGATGCAGCTCGCGCAGACCCTCGGCATCGACCCGAAGGACGTCAACTACATCGCCTACGACGGCGGCGGCCCGCTCACCACGGCCCTGCTCGGCGAGAAGATCCAGGTCGGCACGTCCGGCCTCGGGGAGTTCCAGGGCCAGATCGACGACGGCTCGCTCCGCGTGCTGGCGGTCTCCGGCGACGAGCGTCTCGACGGGATCGACGCCCCGACCCTCACCGAGTCCGACATCGACCTCGTCTTCACCAACTGGCGCGGGCTGCTCGCCCCGCCCGGCATCGACGACGCGACGCGCGAGTACCTGACCGGTTTGGTCACCGAGATGCACGACACGCCCGAGTGGCGCGAGGCGCTGAAGCGCAACGGATGGATCGACGCCTTCGCCACCGGCGAGGAGTTCGGGACCTTCCTGACCGAGCAGGACGAGCGCGTCGACTCGACGCTGAAGGAGCTGGGACTGTCATGAGCACCACCACCGAGACGACGACAGGTCCGGACGGACCTCGCGTCGTCGACCGCGCCCAGTACGGGCTCGCGGCCTTCCTGGCCGTCGTGGGCGTCGTCGTCGTGGTCGACGCCACGGGTCTGCGGCCCGGCTTCGCCGACCAGCCCGTGCAGCCGTCGTTCCTGCCCTACGTCGTCGGCACCGCGCTGCTGGTGCTGGCCGCGACGCTCGCCGTCGCCACGGCGCGCGGCAACGTCGCGGAGCCGGAGGGCGGCGAGGACGTCGACCTCACCGAGCCCAGCGACTGGTTCACCGTCGCGAAGCTGGCGGGCGTGTTCCTCGCGAACGTGCTCCTCGTCGACACGCTCGGCTGGGCGATCACGGGCGCGCTGCTCTTCGCGGGCTGCGCGTGGGCGCTCGGCAGCCGCACGCTGCTGAAGGACGTCGCGATCGGCGCCGCCCTCTCCCTCATCACCTGGTACGGCTTCTACGTCGGCCTGGGTCTGCCGATCCCCGCGGGGATCCTGGACGGAGTGCTCTGATGGACCTGTTCCTCGACGGGCTGATGAACGCCCTCACGCCCGAGAACCTGCTGTACGCCGTCATCGGCGTGCTGCTCGGCACCGCCGTCGGCGTCCTGCCGGGCATCGGGCCGGCCATGACGCTGGCCCTGCTCTTCCCGATCACCTACACGGTCCCGGTCGACAGCGCCCTCATCATGTTCGCCGGCATCTACTACGGCGGCATGTACGGCGGGTCGACGACGTCGATCCTGCTCAACACGCCAGGGGAGTCCTCGTCGGTCGTCACCGCGATCGAGGGCAACCAGATGGCGAAGCGGGGGCGGGCCGCCCAGGCCCTCGCGACCGCCGCCATCGGGTCCTTCGTCGCCGGCACCATCGCCACCGCGCTCCTGGTGCTGTTCGCGCCCAAGGTCTCCTCGGCCGTGGTGCAGCTGGGCGCCCCGTCGTACTTCGCGATCCTGCTGCTGGCGCTGGTCGCCGTCTCGGCCGTCCTCGGCAGCTCGAAGATGCGCGGCTTCATCGCGCTGTTCCTCGGCCTCGCCATTGCGCTGGTCGGCACGTCGACCGGGCAGGCGCGGCTCACGTTCGGCAGCCCGCTGCTGGCCGACGGCATCGACGTCGTCGTCGTGGCCGTCGCCATCTTCGCCATCGGCGAGGCCCTGTGGGTCGCGGCGCACCTGCGCCGCCGGCCGCTGCAGGTCATCCCCGTCGGCCGCCCCTGGATGGACCGCAAGGACTGGGGCCGCTCCTGGAAGCCGTGGCTGCGCGGCACCGCGTTCGGCTTCCCCTTCGGCGCGCTGCCCGCCGGTGGCGCCGAGGTGCCGACCTTCCTGTCCTACATCACCGAGCGCCGGCTCACGAAGCACCCCGAGGAGTTCGGCAAGGGCGCCATCGAGGGCGTCGCCGGACCGGAGGCCGCGAACAACGCGTCGGCCGCGGGCACGATGGTGCCGCTGCTGGCCATCGGCCTGCCCACCACGGCCACGGCCGCGATCATGCTCAACGCCATCCAGTCCTACGGCATCCAGCCCGGTCCCCAGCTCTTCGACAACGAGCCCGCGCTCGTGTGGACCCTGCTGGCCAGCCTGTTCGTCGCCAACACGCTGCTGCTGGTGCTGAACCTGCCGCTCGCGCCGATCTGGGCGAAGCTCCTGCGGGTACCGCGGCCCTACCTGTACGCGGGCATCCTGTTCTTCGCGTCCCTCGGCGCCTACAGCGTCAGCTTCGAGCCGTTCGACCTGGCCCTGCTGCTGGTGCTCGGCTTCCTCGGCGTCGCCATGCGCCGCTTCGGACTGCCGGTGCTGCCGCTGATCGTCGGCGTCATCCTCGGCCCGTCGCTGGAGAACCAGCTGACCCAGGCCCTGGCGCTGTCCGGCGGCGAGGTCTCCACGCTGTGGAGCGAGCCCGTCGCGAAGGTCGTGTACGCGGTGCTGGTCCTCGCGCTCGTCGCGATGGCCGTGGCCGCCGTGCGCGGTCGCGTCGCCCGTCGCGGCGCGTCGACCGTCGAGAAGGAGGAGGTGTCCGCATGACCGCAGTGGTGGTGGCCTACAGCCCGGACGAGTACGGCGAGGCGGCCCTGGCCGCAGGTGCCGAGGAGGCGAGCCGACGCTCGGTCCCGCTCGTCGTCGTCAACGCGACCCGGGGCGACGCCTACGTCGACCCGCACTTCGCCGACGCCGACACCGTCGAGCGTCTGCGCGAGCGCGTCGGGGAGGTCGAGGTGCTCCAGGAGGTCGTGCCCGACGTCGGCGCCGAGGTGGTGCGGGTCGCGCAGGAGCGTGACGCCGAGCTCGTGGTCGTCGGCGTGCGGCACCGCTCGCCGGTCGGCAAGGCGCTGATGGGCAGCGTGTCGCAGCGCGTCCTGCTCGACGCGACCTGTCCGGTGCTGGCGGTCAAGCCTCGCGGGTGACACCGTCGTGCCGCGCTGATCCCGGGTCCCTGGTGCCCGCCTCGTCGGCCCCGTCCTGAGCAGCGCGCTCGGACGGGGCCGACGTCGTCGCGGGGACGGCACACACACCGTCGACGCAGACGGCCGCGGCGTCGTCGCCGAGCATCTCCAGCGGACCGTTCACGCGGGCTGCTCCTCGGCCGCGCGGCGCAGCGCGCCCAGGAACGTGTCAGGGTCCTGCGCGCCGGAGACGCCGAGCCGGTCGTCGAGCACGAAGAACGGGACGCCACGGATGCCGAGCGCCATCGCCTGCTCCTGGTCCGAGCGCACCTGCTCCAGGTAGGCGTCACCGGACAGGGCTGCCACGACCTCGTCGCGATCGAGCCCGACCTCCGCGGCGAGATCGGCGAGGTCGTCGACCCGACCCACGTGCCGGCCCTCGACGAAGTACGCGGCGAGCAGCCGCTCCTTCATCTCCTCCTGACGACCCTCGGCGCGCGCGTGGTGGAGCAGCCGGTGCGCCAGCACGGTGTTCGTGTGCTGCAGCGCCCCGAAGTCGTAGTCGAGCCCCTCGTCGGACGCGACCTGCGTCATCTGCGCCAGCATGCCCACCACCTGCTCGCGCGCCATGCCCTTGTGGCGGGCGAGGAAGTCGACCTCGTCGCCCTCGAAGTCGACCGGGGTGTCCGGCGAGAGCTCGAAGCTGCGGTAGGTGACCTGCACGTCGCCGCCCTCCTCCCGGAACCGCTCCACGGCCTTCTCGAAGCGCCGCTTCCCGACGTAGCACCAGGGGCACGCCACGTCCGACCAGATCTGCACGTCCACCGTCATGCCCGTGCCAACCGTCGGGCCGCCGCTGGTGTTCCCGACGCCGCTGCGCGGGCCCTCGCGGTCGCGCGCCAGAATGGGGCCGTCCGCCCCGACCGACCAGGAGCCCCACGTGAGCACAGCCGGAGGATCCGTCCTCGACGACCTGACCGCCCGCGGACTCGTCGCGCACTCGACCGACCTCGAGGCGCTGCGGGCCGAGATGGACGCCGGCCCGATCGTCTACTACGTGGGCTTCGACCCGACCGCGCCCAGCCTGCACGTCGGCAACCTGCTGCAGATCCTCACCGCGCGGCGGCTCCAGCTCGCCGGGCACCGACCGCTCCTGCTCGTCGGTGGCTCCACCGGTCTCATCGGCGACCCCAAGGAGGCCGGCGAGCGGGTCATGAACACCCGCGAGACCGTCGCGGCGTGGGTCGAGCGGATCCGCGACCAGGTCGTCCGCTTCGTCGACCTCGAGGGCGAGAACGGCGCGACCATGGTCAACAACCTCGACTGGACCGAGTCCCTCAGCACGATCGACTTCCTGCGCGACATCGGGAAGCACTTCCCGGTGAACCGCATGCTGGCGCGCGACGTGGTGAGCAGCCGGCTCGAGAGCGGCATCAGCTACACCGAGTTCAGCTACGTCCTGCTGCAGTCGATGGACTACCTGGAGCTCCACCGTCGCCACGGCTGTGTGCTCCAGACCGGCGGCAGCGACCAGTGGGGCAACATCACCGCCGGCGTCGAGCTCGTCCGTCGCTCGGAGGGACGCAGGGTGCACGCCCTCGCGACCCCGCTCATCACGAAGGCCGACGGCACGAAGTTCGGCAAGACGGAGTCGGGCACGGTCTGGCTCGACCGCGAGCTCATGAGTCCGTACGCCTTCTACCAGTCGTGGATCCAGGCCGAGGACACGAAGGTGGGGGAGTACCTCAAGCAGTTCACCTTCGTGCCGGTCGAGGAGATCGACGCCCTCATGGCCGAGCACGCCGCCGCGCCCGGCCGACGCCTCGCGCAGCGACGCCTCGCCGCCGAGGTCACGGCGCTCGTGCACGGGCAGGCCGAGGTCGATGCCGCGGAGCTCGCCTCGACGGCGCTGTTCGGTCGCGGCGAGCTGGCCGAGCTGCCGGAGGACACCCTTGCGGCCGCGCTGGGGGAGACGGGCGTCGTCGAGCTGGGTGGCGACGCCACACTCACGGACGCCCTCCTCGAGACCGGTCTCGTCGACTCGCGTTCCGCCGCCCGCCGAGCGGTCGCCGAGGGCGGCGCGTACGTCAACAACAGCAGGGTCGACGACGCCGAGGCCTCGCTCGACTCCCTGGACGCCCTGCACGGCTCCTGGCTCGTCCTGCGCCGCGGAAAGCGCGCCGTTGCAGGGGTTCGTCGGGTCCGGTCGTGAGTATGGCCGGGGTCACACCGCACCGATTTGACCCTGCTCCGGTCGTCTGAGTAATGTTCTTCTTGTTGCACCGCACGACGGAGCGCAAGGCCGAGAGGCCGGGCACTCGGAGCGAGCAGCCACTCGAACCGAAACGGTTAACGCCAGGAACTGAGTTCCGGAGACTGACCGCTGACAACGGAGAGTGATCGTGGCAGGACCCCGGGTTTGACCCGGTGATCACGAGCCGCGTAGGATAGACCAGCCCCTGGTGGGTGGGCCCTGATGTGGGTCTGTCTGGTGGGTGTGCGTCTGATGTTTGAGAACTCAACAGTGTGCTAAAAGTCGACGAGAAGTA
>NZ_LUNF01000329.1:0-3557 GCF_001626145.1 Aeromicrobium sp. REDSEA-S32_B7 | reverse complement strand
CTTCAGGCGCGAGACGGCGGTCGCGCGCGGCGGGGCGGGACGGGCCTCCCGCGGGGCCGGGGCGGACGGCGCGACGGGCCGCACGACCGTCTTCTTGACGACCTTCTTGACCACGCGCGGCTGGCTGCTGCTGCGCGCCTCGTCCGCCGGGGTCGTGCCCTCCTCGACCATGGCGCCAGTGTGTCACAGGACACCTCCACGGGGGTCCGGCGTCCGCCGTCGAGGACGTCCGGCGCCGACGCGCACATTCGCCCGACCTGTGCCAAGGTCGAGGCATTCCATGCCTCACGGCCCCCGGTAGCCCCAGATGCCGACCGTGGTGCGCTGCCCCGCGCACGTCCGTACTCCCACCCTCCTTAGGACAGGTATGTCTGCGATCCTCTTCGGTTCCATCAGCACGCTCGTCGACAGCTCCGAGCTGCAGCGTCGGGCCTTCAACACCGCCTTCTCCCAGCACGGCCTCGACTGGTCGTGGGACCAGGAGGAGTACGCCGCGCTCCTCACCGGCAACGGCGGGCAGGACCGCGTCGCCGCCTACGCCGAGCAGCGGGGCGACGACGTCGACGCCGCGGCCGTGCACGCCACCAAGTCCGAGGTCTTCCGGACCCTGCTCGCAGAGGAGGCGCCGGAGCCCCGCGCCGGTGTCGTCGAGACGATCCGCGCGGCGAAGGAGGCCGGGCACCGGCTGGGCTTCGTGACCACGACCTCGGCCGACAATGTGGCTGCGGTCCTGAAGGTGCCCGGTCTGTCGGCCGCCGACTTCGACGTGGTCGTCGACGCCGACGACGTCGACGAGCCCAAGCCGGCCGCCGAGGCGTACCGGCACGCGCTGGCCGCCCTGGGCGAGCACGCGTCGGACGCGGTCGCCGTCGAGGACAACACCGGAGGGGTCGCGTCGGCGCGCGCCGCGGGCCTGCCCGTCGTCGCGTTCCCGAACACGAACACCGCCGACCACGACTGGTCCGAGGCGACCGAGCGCGTCGTCGCGCTCGAGCTCGACGACCTGCTGCGGAACGTCGGACGTTGAGGACGGGGAGGACACGATGAGCACCGAGCCCGCCACCCTCAGCGCCACGCCCACCTCCTTCGAGGTGCACGCCACCCAGCGGATCGACTACACGCTGACCTACGTCGACGGGGTGTTCGACCCCGCCCGGCCCGAGCTGGCCGACCACTACCGCGAGTGGGGACGCGCCCTCATGGTCGTCGACGCGGAGGTCCACGCGCTGTACGGCGACGACGCCGCGGCCTACTTCGCCCACCACGACATCGAGCTGACCGTCCACCCCATCGCGATCGGCGAGAAGAACAAGAAGTGGTCGACGGTCGAGGGCATCGTCGACGCGTTCGCCGACTTCGGCCTGCTCCGCAAGGAGCCGGTCCTCGTGGTCGGGGGTGGTTTGACGACCGACGTGGCGGGGTTCGCGTGCGCCGCGTTCCGCCGGTCGACGCCCTACATCCGCATCCCCACGACGCTGATCGGGCTGATCGACGCGAGCGTGTCGATCAAGGTGGCCGTGAACCACGGCAAGCACAAGAACCGGCTCGGGGCGTACCACGCGTCGAGCGACGTGCTGCTCGACTTCTCCTTCCTGCGCACGCTGCCGGAGGCGGAGGTGCGCAACGGCATGGCCGAGCTGGTGAAGATCACGACGGTCGCCGACGCCGCCACCTTCGACCTGCTGGAGCAGCACGCCGAGGAGCTTCTGGAGACCCGCTTCGGGCACCTCGGGGGCACGCCGGAGCTGCGTCAGGTCGCCGACCGGATCACATACGAGTCCATCAAGGTCATGCTCGAGCTCGAGACGCCCAACCTGCTCGAGCTCGACCTCGATCGCGTCATCGCGTTCGGGCACACGTGGAGCCCGACGCTCGAGCTCGCCCCGGCCGACCCGTACTACCACGGTCACGCCATCGCGATCGACATGGCGTTCTCGGCCACGGTCGCGGAGGCGCGCGGGCACGTCAGCGCGGCGGACCGCGACCGGGTGCACGGGCTGTTCAGCGCGCTCGGCCTGTCGCTCGACAGCGACGACCTGACGCCCGACCTGGTGCGCCGCGCGACCGCGTCGATCCTGCAGACGCGCGACGGTCTGCTGCGTGCGGCGGTCCCGTCGCCGATCGGCACGTGCGCGTTCCTCAACGACCTCGCCGACGACGAGGTCGACGCGCTGCTGGCCACGCACAAGATGCTCGTCGCGGCGTACCCGCGCGAGGGTCGGGGTGTCGACGCGCACGTCTCGGCCGCGGCCGTGCCCGTGCCGGCATGACCTCGGCGGTCCACCGACCGGCAGGGGGTGACGGGTCGCAGGCGCTGCGGCCCGTCACGCCCGTCGGCATCGCCGCGCAGGAGGTCGCGCTCGTCCTCGACGGGCTCGACGTTGGCGTCCCGGTCGACGACGAGGTCCTGGACCGGCTCCGCCGGGCGCACACGCTGCTGGCCGGTCTGGACCCGTACGTCGCGGCCAGCACCTCGCCCGAGTCGGCGCAGCTCGCCGAGCTCGCGCGCGCGACGGCCGGGCACCGGTGGGGCGAGCACCCGCCGGGTGCTGCCCAGCTGGAGCCGGAGATGGTCAGCGGACACGTCGAGGCGGCGCTGCTGCAGCTGCTCGTGCGGCTCAGCGGCGCGCGTCGTGTGCTGGAGATCGGCACGTTCACCGGCTACGCGGCGCTCGCGGTGGCCGAGGCGCTGCCGGCCGACGGCGTCGTGGTCACGTGCGAGGCGGACCCGCGTGCCGCGGCCGTGGCCCGTGAGGCGTTCGGCCGCTCCGACGACGGAGGTCGGGTCGAGCTGCTCGAGGGCCCGGCGCTGGCGTCGCTGGAACGGCTCGAGGAGCCGTTCGACCTCGTGTTCATCGACGCCGACAAGGAGGGCTACACGGCCTACCTCGACCTGCTCCTCGAGCGCGGGCTGCTGGCCGACGGTGCTCTGGTGGCCGTCGACAACACCCTGATGCAGGGCGTCGCGTACGGGGCTCCGCCCCGGTCGGAGCGCGAGGCGGAGCAGGGTCGGGTGATCGCCGCGTTCAACGAGCGGGTCGCGTCCGACCCGTCGCTCGTGCAGGTGGTCCTGCCGGTCCGCGACGGACTCACCCTGCTGCAACGGAGGGTCGATGGCTGACGTGCGGGCGGCGGCGAAGTCACTCGGCGCGCTCGGACTGCTGGCCCTGGCAGCGCCCGTGGCGGCTGCGGCTACGACCGGAGCGGCGCTCCTCGGACGTGCGCGGCAGCAGGACGAGCGGCGGGCCGTCCGGTCCGGTCCGCCGCTGACCGTCATGGTCAGCGGCGGCAAGATGACGAAGGCCCTCGCGCTGTGCCGCGCCTTCCACGCCGCGGGGCACCGCGTGGTGCTGGTCGAGGCGGAGAAGTACCGCTGGACGGGACACCGCGCGTCGCGCAGCGTCGAGGTGTTCCGCACGATCCCGGGGCCGGACGACCCCGACTACGCGCAGGCGCTCCTGCGGGTCGTCGAGGAGGAGGGCGTCGACGTCTACGTGCCGGTCTGCGCGCCGGCGACCGCCATCGCGGACGCCCGCGCGAAGGCCGTGCTCGAGGCC
>NZ_LUNF01000328.1:0-4973 GCF_001626145.1 Aeromicrobium sp. REDSEA-S32_B7 | reverse complement strand
GTTCATGACGGGGTCGACGTCGAGCGCGCGGCGTCCGGCGACGAAGACGAGGGCGTCGCGGAGGGCTCGGCGCGCCGGGTTGCCGGTGGTCGCGCGTCGCCAGACGAGGCCCACGCGGCGCTCCGGGACGGGGTCGACGACCGGCACGCACACCACGTCGTCGGGCAGCGGGCCGCGACCCAGGCGCGGCACGAGCGCGACCGCCACGCCCGCAGCGGCCAGCGCCACGTGCGACGCGTACTCGTTGTCGGTGAAGCGCAGGTCGGGTCGCAGGCCGTGCCGCGCGAACATGACGAGCAGCCAGTCGTGGCACAAGGTCCCGGCAGGCGTGCACACCCAGCGCTCCCGGACGAGGTCGCGCGGCGTGACGGTCTCGCGGTCGGCGAGGGCGTGCCCGCGGTGGACGACGAGGTCGGCGCGGTCGAGCAGGAGGTGCTCCTGCTCGACGCCGGGCGGGACGTCGAGGTGCACGCTCTCCCAGTCGTGGACGATCCCGGCGTCGGCGGCACCGCGGGCCACCTGCAGCACGACGTCGCGCGGGTCGGCCTCCGTCACCGTCACGCGCAGCTGCGGCGCCGACGCCTCCAACGCCGCGAGCGCGGGCGCCAGCAGACCGCGGTGCGCGGTGGTGAACGTGGCGACGTGGAAGGAGCCCTGGGGACGGTCGACGTCGTGCCCCAGGTGGCTGAGCGTCTCGAGCTCGTCGAGCACCCCCGCACCGCGCTCGGCGAGGAGGCGGCCGACGTCGGTGAGCACCACGCCGCGGCCGACGCGCTCGAGCAAGGGACGGCCCTGCTGGCGCTCGAGCCGCTTGACCTGCTGCGACACGGCCGACGGCGTGTAACCGAGCGCGTGCGCTGCGGCGACCACGCTGCCGTGCTGGTGCACGGCGAGCAGCGAGCGGAGCGCACTCAGGTCGATCATGCACGAAACGTACATCGAATCGTGAAGAAAGCATCGCTGGACCTACATCGTCGGTCCGACGAGACTGAGCCGGTGACCCGTCGTGACAGCCTCCTCGCCGTGCTCGTGGCCGTGCTGTGGGGGTGCAACTTCGTCGCCATCCACCTGGGTCTGCGCGACGTGCCGCCGTTCCTGTTCCTCGCGATCCGGTTCGTGCTCGTCGCGTTCCCGCTCGTCCTGCTGGTGCCGCGACCGAAGGCGTCGTGGCAGGCGGTGGTCGCGGTCGGCGTCTTCATGAGCCTGGGCCAGTTCGGGCTGCTCTACCTGGCGCTCGCGATCGGCATGCCCGCCGGGTTGGCGTCGCTCGTGCTCCAGGCGCAGGTCGTGCTGACGATGGTCATCGCGTCGCTCGCGCTGGGCGAGCGGGCCACGCGTCGCCAGGTCGGCGGGGCGCTCGTCGGCACGGCCGGTCTCGCGACCGTGGCCGTCGGCTTCGGTGCCGGCGCGTCGATCGTGCCGCTGCTCGTCACCGTCGGCGCAGCGCTCTCGTGGGCGGTCGGCAACGTCGTGGCCCGTGCGGCGAAGGTCGAGTCGGGGCTCTCGCTCGTCGTCTGGTCGGCGCTGGTCGTGCCCCTGCCCTGCCTGGCCGTCTCGCTCGTCGTCGACGGACCTGCCGCGATCGGGGCCGCCCTTGCCGGGTTCGGCTGGACCGCGCTGCTCAGCACGCTCTACACGGTCGTCGGGGCGTCGCTCGTGGGCTACACCATCTTCAACGGGCTCATGGCGCGTCACCCGGCGTCGTCGGTGGTGCCGTACATCCTGCTCGTGCCGCCCGTCGGCATGCTCGCGGCGTGGCTCGCGCTCGACGAGGTGCCGAGCCTCGTCGAGGCCGTCGGGGGGCTGGTCATGCTCGTGGGGGTCGCCGTGGCGGTGACGTCGGCGCGACGTCCCGCGGTGGTGGCGCCGGCGGTGACCGGCTGACTCAGGCGAGGAGGGCGGCGCGGGCCATGCGCGCGAGCAGGGTGCGCAGGGCGTCCTCGCCGATGCGCGCGCTGTGCGGGGTGGAGTTCAGCAGCCCGAAGACCGCCTGGACGACGGCGCGGGCCTCGGCGCGCTGCAGGTCGTCGCGCAACGAGCGGACGACGTCGACCCAGAGGTCGACGTACGCCAGCTGCAGGGTGCGGACCTCCGCGCGCGCGTCGGCGTCGAGCCGCGACCACTCCCGCTCCTGCACGACGATGTAGGCGGGGTGGCTGACGGCGAAGTCGATGTGCCAGTCCACCAGCGCGTCCAGCCGGTCCGACGCGTCGTCGTGCGCCGCGACCCTGGCGCGCCCGGTGTCGAGCAGCTCGGTGCTGATGTCGACCAGCGCCTGCGCCAGCACCTCCTCCTTGCCGCGGAAGTGCTTGTAGATCGCGGGGCCGGAGATGCCCGACGCGGCGCCGACGTCGCCCACGCTCACGCCGTGGAAGCCCCGGTCGGCGAAGAGCTCCACGGCGCTGCGGGCGATCTCGCGACGTCGGGTGCTCATGGCGGCACGATACCGCACGAGGTTAATGGGTGTTAACCTCGCCGCATGACGTCCTCCCCGACGATGCGCGACCTGGTCGACCAGCTGCACGAGCGGCTCGCCGTGGTGCGTCGCGGCGGCAGCGAGGCGTCGCGCGAGCGGCACGTCTCGCGCGGGAAGCTGCTTCCCCGTGACCGCGTGGACCGCCTGCTCGACCCCGGCTCCCCGTTCCTGGAGATCGCGCCGCTCGCCGCGTACGACATGTACGGGGGCGAGGTCCCCTCCGCGTCGCTCGTCACCGGCATCGGCCGGGTGGCGGGCCGCGAGGTGATGGTCGTGGCGAACGACGCGACCGTGAAGGGCGGCACCTACTACCCGCTCACGGTCAAGAAGCACCTGCGCGCGCAGACGGTGGCGCTGCAGAACCGCCTGCCCTGCGTGTACCTCGTCGACTCCGGCGGTGCGTTCCTGCCGATGCAGGACGAGGTGTTCCCCGACCGCGAGCACTTCGGCCGCATCTTCTTCCACCAGGCGCAGCTGTCGGCGCGTGGCATCGCGCAGGTCGCGGCGGTGATGGGCTCGTGCACGGCCGGCGGTGCGTACGTGCCGGCGATGAGCGACGAGACCGTCATCGTGAAGGAGCAGGGCACGATCTTCCTCGGCGGACCGCCGCTCGTGAAGGCCGCCACCGGCGAGGTCGTCACGGCCGAGGACCTCGGCGGTGGCGACGTGCACGCCCGCACCTCCGGGGTCGTCGACCACCTCGCCGACGACGACGCGCACGCGCTCGACATCGTCCGCTCGATCGTCGGCACGCTGGGCCCGGCGCGCACCCACCTCGAGCCGCAGCCCGCCCTGCCGCCGCGCGAGGACCCCGAGACGTTGCTCGACGTCGTGCCTGTCGACGGCCGCACCCCCTACGACGTGCGCGAGGTGATCCGGCGGGTCGTCGACGACTCCCGGCTGCACGAGTTCAAGCCGCTCTACGGCGACACCCTCGTCTGCGGGTTCGCGCACGTCGAGGGCTACCCCGTCGCGATCGTCGCCAACAACGGCATCCTGTTCAGCGAGTCGGCGCTCAAGGGCGCGCACTTCGTCGAGCTGGCCAACCAGCGGGGCATCCCGCTGCTCTTCCTGCAGAACATCACCGGATTCATGGTCGGGCGTTCGTTCGAGAACGGCGGCATCGCGAAGGACGGCGCCAAGCTCGTCACCGCGGTCGCGTCGAGCGTCGTGCCGAAGCTGACCGTGGTGATCGGCGGCTCGTTCGGCGCCGGCAACTACGGCATGTGCGGCCGCGCCTTCGACCCGCGGTTCCTCTGGACGTGGCCGAACGCGCGCATCTCCGTGATGGGCGGCGAGCAGGCCGCCTCCGTGCTCGCCACCGTCCGCCGGGACGGCATCGAGGGGCGCGGCGAGGCGTGGTCGGCCGAGGAGGAGGAGACGTTCAAGAAACCCATCCGCGCCCAGTACGAGGAGCAGGGCAACCCCTACTACGCCACCGCACGCCTGTGGGACGACGGCATCATCGACCCCGCCGACACCCGTCGGGTCCTCGGCATGGCGCTCTCGGCCGCGGCCAACGCGACCAACCAGAACGAGTGGATCGCGCTGATGGAGGAGGAGCTCGACGCCAACTACCCCGACATCGAGCTCGTCGACACCGTCTACGGCGACGACGACGACCAGACCTCCTTCGACAAGACCGCGGCGCTGCTGCAGAGCCACCCCGACCTCAAGGGCATCATCAGCCCGACCACGGTCGGCATCGCTGCCGCTGCCCGCTACGTCTCCACCTCGCAGTACAAGGGCGAGGTCGCCGTCACCGGCCTGGGCACGCCCAACCAGATGCGCGAGTACGTCGAGGACGGCACCGTCGCCGAGTTCGCCCTGTGGAACCCGGGCGACCTGGGCTACCTCGCGGCGTACGCCGCTGCTGCCCTGGCGAACGGCGACATCGAGGGCGACGAGGGCGACACCTTCGAGGCCGGCAAGCTCGGTGACTACACCGTGGGCGCGAACTCCGTCGTCCTGCTCGGCGAGCCGTTCCGCTTCAACGCCGACAACATCGCGGAGTTCGATTTCTGACCGACCGGCGGCTTCCGCCGCCCGTCGTTGAAACGAATCACCCCACCCGCAGGAACAGGGAGCCCCTCCATGCCGCGCTACTGCTTCACCCTCCAGGTCAACGCCCGGTGGCAGGCCGAGATGGCCGCCTTCTTCGTCGGCACCGACGGGCGCCCGCCCGACGAGAGCTTCCGGCTGCTCCCCGAGGTCTTCCACCTCGAGGACCAGCTGCCCGCAGGACCAGCCCGCCCCGCCAGCCCCGCACCCGCCAGCCCCGCACGACCGAACGAGAGCCAGTGATGACCACCGCACGCTTCGCCCAGATCGCCCCGCAGCTCGAGGGCCAGGCCATCGAGCTGCCGTCGTGGGCCTTCGGCAACTCCGGCACCTGGACCACCAGTAAGAACCTGACCCCGTCCGGTTGATTCTTCACCTGCAATCTCACCAGCTACGTCAACTCCGTTCTGAACCAGAGTTGGCACATCTGCCTGAG
>NZ_LUNF01000327.1:0-4640 GCF_001626145.1 Aeromicrobium sp. REDSEA-S32_B7 | reverse complement strand
GCTGGTGCGCTGCCTCGGTTGGCGCTGGGTATGGTCTCCGAAAGGCCTCGACCGGGCGGCTGGGCGGGCGGCGGCTCTGGTTCTCGGGCTGTGGCCTCCATTGGACACAAGAATCTGCGTTCGTGCGTTGGGACTCCAAGGCTTCTGCGTTTGCTACGGGATCCCGTCACCAACGTAGAAGCGTTCGACTTCCACGCGCGAACGAAGAATCTTGGGTGCCCTCGGGGGTGGGGTGGGCAGCGCTTCTCCCTTCTCGTGGCACGGTCCACGAGAAGGGAGAACCTCTGCGACGTCTGGCCCCCTCAGTGGTGGATCTGCCACCTATAGAGCGCTCAGAAGGTTGCAGGTCCACCGATGGCCCGCGCAAACGCAGAATCTTGCGCCCCCAACGGGAGCCACAGCCCGAGAACCCGAGCCGCCGTCGCACCCAGCCGCCCGGTCGAGGCCCTTTCGGAGCGCAGGTCGACGAGAAGCCGCACCGGCGCAGCCCCACCCGAGAGAGAACCCGCACCGACGCAGCCGCAGGTCGAGAGAGAAGCCGCACCGACGCAGCCGCAGGACGCCCCCCGTCCCCCAGGAGCCCCGACTCTGTCCGACCCCACGCCTACGGTCACCTCCGTGACCAGCCAGCCCACGCGACCCGTGCACCACCAGGCCAGCTTCGAGGAGCTGGGGCGGCCGTTGAGCGACGTCACGTTCTGCGTGGTCGACCTCGAGACGACGGGCGGGTCGCCGAAGGCGGGGGCGCGCATCACGGAGATCGGCGCGGTCAAGGTGCGCGGTGGCGAGGTGTTGGGCGAGCTGCAGACGCTCGTGAACCCCGAGGAGAGCATCCCTGCGTTCATCACGGTGCTCACGGGCATCACCGACGCGATGGTGGTGCAGGCCCCGCGGATCGCCGAGGCGCTGCCCAGCTTCCTCGAGCTCGCGGCGGGCAGCGTGCTGGTGGCGCACAACGCGCCCTTCGACGTCGGCTTCCTCAAGCACAACGCCCGCGAGCTGGGCATCCCGTGGCCGCGGTTCGAGGTGCTCGACACCGCCGTGCTCGCGCGGCGGGCACTGCTGCGCGAGGAGGTGCGCAACGTGAAGCTCTCGACGCTCGCCGCGCACTTCGGTGCCGGCACGACCCCCGACCACCGGGCCCTGCACGACGCCCGCGCCACCGTCGACGTGCTGCACGGGCTGTTCGAGCGGCTCGGCTCGCTCGGCGTGCACACCCTCGAGGACGCGGTCACGTTCACCTCGAAGGTGACGCCCGAGCAGCGACGCAAGCGTCACCTCGCGCAGCACCTGCCGCACGAGCCGGGGGTCTACCTCTTCCGCGACGCGCGCGACGACGTGCTCTACGTCGGCACGTCGCGCGACCTGCGCAAGCGGGTCGGCAGCTACTTCACCGCCGCGGAGACGCGCACCCGGATGGGCGAGATGGTCAAGCTCGCCGAGCGCGTCGACGCCGTCGTCTGCGCCACCGCGCTCGAGGCGCGGGTGCGCGAGCTGCGGCTCATCGCCGCGCACCGCCCCCCGTACAACCGACGGTCGCGCTTCCCCGAGCGCCAGTCGTGGATCAAGCTGACCCGCGAGCCCTGGCCGCGGCTGTCGATGGTGCGTCGCGTGCTCGACGACGACGCCGTGTACGTGGGTCCCTTCGGCCACCGCAGCCAGGGCGAGCTGGCCCTGGCCGCGCTGCACGAGACGTTCCAGGTGCGTCAGTGCACCACCCGCATGGGCCGTCGACCGCGGGGCAGCACGTGCGCCCTGGCCGACCTCGGACGCTGCCTCGCGCCCTGCACCGGCGACCTCGACCCCGACGTCTACGCCACCGAGGTCGCCCGCCTCGACGCCGCGCTCACGGGCGACCCCGCCGAGGTCGTCGAGCGGCTGCGCGCCCGCATGGGCGAGCTCGGGGCGCAGCAGCGCTACGAGGAGGCGGCGCAGGTGCGCGACCGGTTGGCCGCGTCGCTGCGGGCCGTCGACCGCACCCAGCGGCTGCGGCAGCTCACCGACGTCGCCGAGCTCGTGGCGGCCGCACCGGCGGAGAAGGGCTGGGAGGTGCACGTCGTGCGTCACGGCCGGCTCGCCGCCGCCGGCCTGCTCCCCCGGCACGTGCACCCCGCCGCCTGGGTCGACACGCTGCTCGCCACCGCCGAGGACGTGCCCACGCCCGGCAACGGCACCCATCCGGCGCCGGCGGCGTCGGTCGAGGAGACCGAGACGCTCCTGCGCTGGCTCGAGTCCCCGGGCGTGCGCATGGTGCGCGGGTCGTGGCAGGTCCCGACGGCCGGCGCGGCCCGGCACGTCGCCGCCCTCCCGACGGAGTCCGACGACCAGCGCGCCACGCGGTCTAGGCTGTCGGCGTGATCACCGCCATCGTCTTCATCCAGGCCGAGGTGTCCCGGCTGTCCGAGACCGCCGCGCAGATCGCCGACCTCGACGGGGTGAGCGAGGTGTACTCCGTCACGGGCGACCTCGACCTCGTCGCGATGGTGCGGGTGCCGCGGATCGACGACGTCTCCGCGGTCGTCGCCGACCGGCTCAACAAGGTCGACGGCGTGCTGTCGACGCAGACGCAGATCGCGTTCCAGACCTTCAGCCGGCACGACCTCGAGGACGCGTTCAGCATCGGGCTCTGAGCCGACGGCTGCTCAGTCGGTCGGTGCCAGCTCCTGCGTGACAGCGGACCAGCGGGCCAGCACGTCGCGCGCGGCCCCGGAGTCGATCGACGCCCGCGCCCGCTCGACACCTGCAGCCAGGCGTTCCAGCAGCGGTCCGCTGCCGCCGTCGTAGGCCGCGAGGGCAGCACCCGCGTTCAGCAGCACGGCGTCGCGGACGGGCGAGACCTCGCCGTCGAGGATCCGGCGGAACACGTCGGCGTTGTGCACGGGGTCGCCGCCGCGCAGCGCCTCGGGGGACGACAGCGAGAACCCGAGCTCGCGCGGGTCGAGCACCTCCTCCACGACGCCGGCGCCCACGACCGTCCACACGCGGGTGGTGGTCGTCGTGGTGATCTCGTCGAGACCGTCGTCGCCACGGAAGACGAACGCGTCGTCGCCGCGGTCGGCGAAGACCTGCGCCATGAGCGGTGCCGTGCGCAGGTCGGAGCACCCGACCGCCGACGCCTGCGGACGCGCGGGGTTGACCAGCGGGCCGAGGACGTTGAACGGGGTGGCGATGCCGATCTCGCGCCGCGGCGGGCCGGTGAAGCGCAGCCCCGGGTGGAACAGCGGGGCGAAGCAGAAGGTGATGCCGGCGCGCTCGAGCACCGCCGGCACCGACGCGGCCCGCACGTCGAGCCGCACGCCCAGCACCTGGAACACGTCGGCGGTGCCGCTCTGGCTCGACGCGGCGCGGTTGCCGTGCTTGACGACGGGGGCGCCCGCACCGGCCGCCGTGACGGCCGACATGGACGAGATGTTGACCGTCTTGGCCCGGTCGCCACCCGTGCCGACGATGTCGACCACCCGGCCGGGGACGTCGACGAGGACGGCGTGCGACAGCAGCGCGTCGACGAGTCCCTGCAGCTCGGCCTGGGAGATGCCCTTCGCGCGCAGCGCCACCGCGAACGCGGCGATCTGCGCCGGCGTGCTCTCGCCCTCGAGGATCGCCGCCATCGCCCACGCGGTCGACCCGGAGTCCAGGTCGCGGCCTCCGACGAGCTCGTCGAGCACGTCGGGCCAGGTGCGCGCGCTCACCCCGGCTGCAGCACGGAGCGCGCGAGGTCGACGAAGACCTCGGCGAGCCGCAGCGGGTCGATCGGGTGGGACACGGCGGCGTCGGCGCGCGACCAGGTCGCGAGCCAGGCGTCCTGCGGGCGGCCGGTCAGCACGAGCACCGGCGGCGCCTGGAAGATCTCGTCCTTCATCTGCCGCGCCACGCCGAGTCCGCCGACGGGCGTCGACTCGCCGTCGAGGACGACGAGGTCCGGACGACGACGGGCGTCGTCGAGGTACTGCCAGACGACCGGCTCCGTCGCGCACTCGACGAACTCGACCTCGGGGAGGTCGGGGTGCGGGCGCGTGCCCAGCGCTGCCATGACGGCGTTCCGCACGTCTCGGTCGTCGCTGTAGACCAGGACTCGGAACCTGCTGCGCTCGGTCACGTGGGAATCGTACATAATGAGCGCGTGGCCACTACTTCCGTGATCCCCGCGTCCCGACTCCACGGCACCGAGGGGCGTCCCTCCATGGTGACGGTGGGCACGATCGTCTGGCTCTCCAGCGAGCTGATGTTCTTCGCCGGCCTCTTCGCCGCGTACTTCACCGTCAAGAACGTCACGCCGGCGCTCTGGGACCAGGAGACGCAGCTGCTGAACGTGCCGTTCGCGGCCGTCAACCCCTCGATCCTCGTGCTGTCGTCGCTGACCTGCCAGTTCGGCGTCTTCGCGGCCGAGCGCGGCCGTCCCGGACGCACCGGGACGCTGCTGCAGTTCCGCAAGTGGGGCATGCGCGAGTGGTTCGTGCTCACCTACGTCATGGGCGCGATCTTCATCGGCGGCCAGGCCTTCGAGTACGCCGAGCTCGTCCACGAGGGCGTGACCATCCCGTCCTCGGCCTACGGCTCCCTCTTCTACCTCGCCACCGGCTTCCACGGCATCCACGTCGTCGGTGGTCTGCTGGCCTTCCTGCTGGTGATCGGCCGCACGT
>NZ_LUNF01000326.1:0-7670 GCF_001626145.1 Aeromicrobium sp. REDSEA-S32_B7 | reverse complement strand
GACCCGTCCCGCTGACCCCGCCGGCTGACCCGAGACGCTGCCCCCACCCGGCCTAGGCTCGCCCCCATGACGGAGGACGCGATCCACGACGTGCTGATGGTCGGCTGCGGGGACCTCGGGTCCCGCATCGGGCTGAGGTTGGCCGAGCGCGGCCACCGCGTGCTGGCCCTGCGCCGCGACGCCGCGAAGGTGCCGTCACCACTGACCGGGCTCTCGGTGGACCTCACCTCCGAGGTGCCCGCCCTTCCCGGCCTGTCCCTGCGGTTCCTCGTCGTCGCGCTCACCGCCCGGCCGCGGACCGAGGACGCCTACCGCGCGACCGTACGGGTCCGGCCCGACCACGCGGCGGACGTCAGGTAGTCGCCGCGAGGATCCCGCACGCTGACGCGGACGCGCAGGGCTGCGCCGACGTCGGTGGACGTCACGCGGTAGCTCGTGCGCGTGGCGCCCTTGATGGCTCGCGTCCCGCGGTACCACTGCACCGACGTCCGCAGCCCTCGCCCGGGTGCCCACGTTCCGGTGCTGGCCGTGAGCACCTTCCCACGCCGGGCCGTGCCCGAGACGCGCGGAGCCGTGGTGGCGACGAGTCGCCGGTCGAGGGTGATGCTCCGAAGGGTCACGGTGCCGCCGTCCGGGACGGTGAACGGGCGAGCGGCCTGCTCGCTCAGCGCACCGCCGTTCCAGCGGGTGCCGACGTAGCGCGTCCGACCTTGGTCGTCCCGCAGACGTGCCGCAGCGCGCACCCGGTACCGGCCGGGCTCGACGCGGATCGAGCCGGAGGCGTCGGTGCTGGTGACGACGCGCCCGTCGAGGTCGAGGACCTCTACCAGCAGGCCGTCGTGGTCCTCGAGGTCCTCCAGTCCGTCGCGTTGCTGCACCGGGACGTCGACGCTCCCGTAGGACCGCAGCAGCTGCACCGGCACCGTGGTGCTGCCGCCGTCGACCACCGTCACCCTGGGCGCTGTCGTGCGGGAGGTGGCGCCGTCCTGGAGGGCCGGCACGTGGTCGGTGCTGCCGTAGGCGAACGAGAGCACGTAGCGCCCCGGCTCGATCGTGGCGAAGGCGTACGTGCCGTCGCGACGGCTCGTGGTGCGGTATGCCGGGGCCGCGGCGCGCGAGGCATCCTCGCGGTACGCCCAGACCTGGACCGGCTTCGCCGGGGCGCCGTCGACGTCGACCAGCGTCCCGTGGAGGCGGCCGACCGGGGCCGGGGGTCCTGGGAGGAGCCTCACGTCGAGACCGCTGGTTCGCGAACCCTCGGTGGTCGAGACCGGCGTCGCGTTGGCGAGGTCGGACCCGCCCCCGTACCACTGCGTCAGGTAGGTCCCGGCGCGGTCGACGAACTCGATGCGGACGTCGTCGAACGCCGACAGCCGCGCGGTGCGATAGGTCCCGTCGGGTCCGGTCAGCCAGAAGCGGTCGGTCGTCCGCCACCGGTCACCGACCCGGAAGTAGGGGCGCACACCGACGTTGCGCAGCGGACGGCCTGCCTCGTCGGTCACGGTCCCGGCCAGGTATCCCGACACGTCCACGACGTGGTCGCCGAGGGCCAGGGTCTCGTCCGCCGTCACCGTCAGCACGGTGGCCGAGGCCGCATCGGTGCCGCCGATCCACCGCTCGTCGGGGCCGTCGAAGGAGCCCAGCAGGGCGACCCGGTACCGGCCGGGTCGGACCCGGACGGAGAAGTCGTGGTCCTCGTCGTTCTGCCAGGTGTCGAGCACGAGGTCCTCCGTGCCGTTCTCGGGCCGGAGGCGCACCTTGACCGGGATGCCGACGCCGTACTGGTCGCGCACCGAGCCGCTCACCAGCCCGGTGCGCTCGGTGAGCCTCAGCTCCAGCTCGCCGTCGCCCGAGCGGAACCACCGAGAGGTGGACCGGTAGCGACCGGTGGGGTCCGAGGCGGTCACGAGGTACTCGACGTCGTCGGGGAGGTCGAGCGAGAACGCGCCGCGCTCGTCGGTCGTGGTCGTGGCGACCGCGGGCGACAGCCTGTCGTCATGGGCGGTCACCGTGAGCCCCTGCAGCCCCCGACCGGAGGAGTCGTCGGTGACGCGGCCGGTGACGACGACGGCCGCACCCGTCGCGGCCCCCGCCGGAGGCGCGACGAGCGCCGTCGCCAGGACGGACAGGACGACGGTGAGCAGGACGTGACGACGCATGGATCCCCCGGATCAGCCGGGCGGGATGCCCGGGACGTCGACGAGTGTAGGGACGCGACGACCCGGTGTCCGCGTCTTCGCCAGGATCGCCTCTACGGTGGGGACATGCGTCCCGTCGTCGTCGACCTGGCTCGTGATCCGGACGGCTACGCCGCCTTCCACGACGCCTACGCGCGCGCCCACACGGAGCGCTTCGACGAGCCGTGGGGGTTCGCCGAGAAGCGCACCAACCTGACCAGCGACGCGTACGCCGAGCACGTCGTCGTGGCGGGTGAGGTCGACGGGGAGGTCGTCGGGGGAGCGTGGGTGTCGTTCCCGCAGCAGGACAACCGGACGCTCGCCTACCTGCACGTCTTCGTCGTGCCGGAGGAGCGTCGTCGAGGGCACGGGAGCCTGCTGCTGCGCGAGGTCGAGCGGCTCGCGCAAGAGCGCGGTCGGGCGAACGCGTTCGCGGAGGCCTCGTGGCCGGTGGAGCAGTCCGAGGGGCCGGGGTCGGCGTTCGCGCTGTCGCACGGGTACGCCGTCGACCTGCTCGACGCGATCCGCGCTCTCCCGCTGCCCGCCGAGGTCGCCCCGCCGGTGTGGCGCGACGGGTACACGTCGGTGGCCTGGCGTCGCTGCCCCGACGAGTGGCTCGACCAGTACGCGGTCCTGCGGGCGCTGATCCTCGCGGAGGCGCCGTCAGGGGAGGTAGGGCTGGAGCCCGAGTACTTCGACGCCGAGCGGGTGCGTCACGAGGAGGCCCGCTGGGCCGAGCAGGGCCGGGTCGGGCAGACGGTCGCCGCCGTCGCGCCCGACGGCACCCTCGCCGGCCACACCCAGCTCGTGGTGCCCGACCACGGCGACACCGCCTACCAGTGGGACACGCTCGTCCTCCCCGCCCACCGTGGCCACGGCCTCGGGCTCGCGATGAAGACCGCCGCCCTCGACGAGGCCGCCGACCTCCTCTCCGGCCGCGCCCGCGTGACCACCTGGAACGCCGCCTCGAACACGCCGATGATCGCGGTCAACGAGGCCCTTGGCTACCGGCAGGTGGCGTGGGCGGCGGAGCTGGTCAAGCCGTTGGGTCGCTGAGGGTTTCGACCTGCGGCTGTGCTGCTCGTCCTGCGGCTGCGCTGCTGCGGCTTGTTGTTCGGGTGGGGGTGCGCTGGCGCAGCTCCTCGTTCGGGTGGGGCTGCGTTGGTGCGGCTTCGACTCGTCCTGCGCTCCGAAAGGGCCTCGACCGGGCGGCTGGCGACCGCGCTGGTCTGGGGTCTCGGGCTGCGGCTTGGTGCTGGGGGTGGACGCAAGAATCTGCGTTTGCGCCCCCTCAGCGGTGGATCTGCCACAGAAACGCCGGCGGGGTCGGACGTGCGTTGTATCCCGAACGCTTCTGCGTTCGCGACGGGATCCCGTAGGAAACGCAGAAGTGTTCGCCCTCCAATGCACGAACGCAGAATCTCGCGTCCCCCGCGAGCCACAGCCCGAGAACCCGGGCCACCGCGCCCGCCAGCTGCCCGGTCGAGGCCTTTCGGAGACCACCCCCAGCGAGAGCCGAGGCAGCGCACCAGCAAGCCCAGACCACCTGCGCCAGCGCACCAGCAAGACCGGACCCCCCGAGGCAGCGCACCAGCAAGACGAGACCCCCCCCGGGGGCAGCGCACCAGCAAGCCCAGACCCTCCCGCGGCAGCGCACCAGCAAGACCAGACCCCCGCGGCAGCGCACCCGCAGGACGACGCCCAGCAGGACCCCCGCGACGTCACATCTTGCGGAACCGCACCCACTTGACGGAGTGGTCGCTGCCCTTGCGGAGCACGAGGTCGGCGCGGCCGCGGGTGGACTGGATGTTCTCGCGCAGGTTGGGCCAGTTGATGGTGTCCCACAGCTCCTCGGCGCGGGCGACGGCCTCGTCGTCGGTGAGGCTGCTGTAGCGGTGGAAGTAGGAGGCCGGGTCGGCGAAGGCGGTGCGGCGCAGGGCGAGGAACCGGTCGACGTACCAGCGGCGGATGTCCTTGCTCGACGCGTCGACGTAGATCGAGAAGTCGAAGTAGTCGCTGACCGACAGGCCGGGGGAGCCGTCGCCACGGTCCTTCGCCGGCGCGAGCACGTTGAGGCCCTCGACGATGACGATGTCGGGCCGTTCCACGACCACCGTCTCCTCGGTGCGGTCGTAGGTCAGGTGGGAGTAGACGGGGGCGGTCACCTGCTCGACGCCCGACTTCACGTCGATGACGAACCGCAGCAGCGCCTTGCGGTCATAGGACTCCGGGAAGCCCTTGCGCTGCAGGATGCCGCGACGCTCCAGCTCGGCGTTCGGCCACAGGAACCCGTCGGTGGTCACCAGCTTCACGTGCGGGTGCTCGGGCGACGTCGACAGCAGCTCGCGGAGGAGGCGGGCGGTGGTCGACTTGCCGACGGCGACCGACCCGGCGACGCCGATGACGAACGGCGTGCGCTGCGGCTGCGGCTCGCGCAGGAACGACTCGGTGGCCTCCCAGAGGCGGGTCGCGGCGCGCACGCGCAGGCTGATGAGCTCGGTCAGCGGCAGGTACACCTGCCGCACCTCGTCGATGTCGAGCTCCTCGCCGAGGCCCTTGAGACGTTGGACGTCGTCCTCGGTGAGGGGCTGGGGGACGTCGTCGGCGAGGTCGGCCCACGCCGACCGCTCGATCTCGACGTACGGCGAGAGCTCACGGGCCATGACGCCATCCTGCCGGTACCGGGGCCCACGGGCGCTCCTGGGTACCCTGGAGCGCATGTGCGGAATCGTGGGATACGTCGGGCACCGCAACGCCCTCGACGTCGTCATGGGCGGGTTGCGACGGCTCGAGTACCGCGGGTACGACTCCGGCGGTGTCGCCCTGCCCGACCCCACGACCGGACGGATCGCCTGGGCGAAGAAGGCCGGAAAGCTGGCCAACCTCGACGGCGTCCTGGCCGAGACGACGATGCCGGAGACGACCACCGGCATCGGCCACACCCGCTGGGCGACGCACGGTGCGCCGAACGACCGGAACGCCCACCCGCACCTGAGCGAGGACGGCCGCCTGGCGGTCGTGCACAACGGCATCATCGAGAACTTCGCGGTGCTGCGGGCCGAGCTCGAGGCTGCGGGGAGGACCTCACGACCGCGATGCAGCGGGTCTGTCAGATGCTCGAGGGCGCGTTCACGCTGGTCGCCGTCGACGCCGAGGACCCCGACCGGGTCGTGGCCGCGCGCCGCAACTCCCCGCTGGTGGTCGGTGTGGGCGAGGGGGAGAACTTCCTCGGCTCCGACGTGTCGGCCTTCATCGAGTTCACGCGCGAGGCCGTCGAGCTCGGCCAGGACCAGGTCGTCGCCATCACGCGCGACTCCATGACGGTCACCGACTTCGACGGCGCGCCCGCCGAGACCACCAGCTACCACGTCGACTGGGACGTGTCCGCCGCCGAGAAGGGCGGCTACGACTGGTTCATGCTCAAGGAGATCGACGAGCAGCCGCAGGCCGTCGCCGAGACGCTGCTGGGACGCTACGGCCGGTCAGGCCGCCTGCAGCTCGACGAGATGCGCCTCAGCGACGACGAGCTGCGCGACGTCGACAAGATCATCATCATCGCCTGCGGCACCGCGTCGTACGCCGGTCTGGTCGCGAAGTACGCGATCGAGCACTGGACGCGCATCCCGTGCGAGGTCGAGCTGGCGTCGGAGTTCCGCTACCGCGACCCGATCATCGACCGGTCGACGCTCGTGGTGGCGATCAGCCAGTCGGGCGAGACGATGGACACGCTCATGGCGATCCGCTACGCCCGGCAGCAGCGGGCTCGGGTGCTGAGCATCTGCAACACCAACGGCTCGACCATCCCGCGCGAGTCCGACGCGGTCATCTACACGCACGCCGGCCCCGAGGTGGCGGTCGCGTCGACCAAGGGCTTCCTGTCGCAGATCGTCGCCTGCTACCTGCTCGGTCTGTACCTGGCGCAGGTGCGGGGCGTGAAGTACGGCGACGAGATCGACGCCATCATGGCCGCGCTCGAGAAGCTGCCGGCCGGCATCCAGCGGATGCTCGACGAGGGCGAGCAGGTCCGCAAGCTCGCGGCCGAGCTCGTCGACACCCGTTCCGTGCTGTTCCTCGGCCGCCACGTCGGCTACCCCGTGGCGCTCGAGGGTGCGCTGAAGCTCAAGGAGCTCGCGTACCTGCACGCCGAGGGGTTCGCGGCCGGTGAGCTGAAGCACGGTCCGATCGCGCTCATCGAGGACGGCATCCCCGTGTTCGTCGTCGTGCCGCCGAAGGCCCGCGACCAGCTGCAGGAGAAGATCGTCAGCAACATCCAGGAGATCCGCGCGCGCGGTGCCCTCACCATCGTGCTCGCCGAGGACGGCGACGACGACGTCGTGCCGTACGCCGACCACCTGATCCGGCTGCCGAAGGTGCCGACGCTGCTGCAGCCGCTCGTCGCCACGGTGCCGCTGCAGATCTTCGCGTGCGAGCTGGCCGGTCTGCTCGGCCACGACGTCGACCAGCCGCGGAACCTCGCCAAGTCCGTCACGGTCGAGTAGACCGCCGTGTCCGGCATCAGGGGCGCCGCGCACCTGCGCTCGGTCGGCGCGGCGCGGGTCAGCGTGTCGTGCTGGCACGGCCCGCCGGTGGCGACGGCGTCCGTCGTGGCGGAGGCTTGAGCCCGTGCTGAACGCCCACACCGTCGCCCAGGTCCGTGCTGCCGAGGAGCGACTGGCCGCCGAGATCGGCTGGGACGCGCTGATGCAGCGAGCTGCCCGCGGTCTCGCCGACGCCCTCGCCGACGTGCCGGCCGGTGCGACGGTCCTCGTCCTCGTCGGCCCCGGCAACAACGGAGGCGACGCGCTCTTCGCCGCCACGCACCTGCTCGCCCGTGGCGTCCGCGTCGACCTCGCGCTGCTCGACCCCGACGCCGTCCACGCCGAGGGACTGGCCGCGGCCGAGGCGGCCGGGGCCCGGCGCGTGTCGTCGCCGGGCGACCAGCGGTGGTGCCTCGACGCGCTGTTCGGCATCGGCGCACGTCCCGGCCTCGAGGGACGTGCGGGGGAGTGGGCCGACTGGACCCACGACACCGACGCCCACGTGGTCGCGGTCGACGTCCCGTCGGGCGTGGCCGTCGACACGGGCGCCACCTCCGGCCGGCACGTCCGCGCCGACCGCACCGTCACGTTCGGCACCCTCAAGGTCTGCTCGATCGTGGGGCCCGCCGCCGACGCCGGCGGCGGAGAGCCGCCGACGCTCGTCGACATCGGCCTCGGCCCGCACCTCGACGCGCCGACCGTGACGTCGCTCGAGGCCACCGACGTCGAGCTCCTCCGCCGGCACGTGCCCGGCGCCGCGTCGCACAAGTACGCGCGTGGCGTGGTCGGGGTCGACGCCGGCTCCGACGCCTACGCCGGCGCCGCGCACCTGTGCGTCGCGGGCGCGCAGTCGGGACTTGCCGGCATGGTGCGCTTCGTCGGCAGCGACACCCTCGCGGCGCGGGTGGTCGACCGCGCACCGGAGGTCGTGCACGGCCGCGGACGGGTGCAGGCC
>NZ_LUNF01000325.1:0-6512 GCF_001626145.1 Aeromicrobium sp. REDSEA-S32_B7 | reverse complement strand
GCGTCGCGCCGACGTGGCCGGCGGTGACCGCGACGAGCCCCAGCACCAGCCCGGTGACCAGGTAGCGACGGTGCGGCACGTCGCGCCGCGCGAGTCCGACGAGACCGAGCGCCAGCACGAGCACGCCGTTGAGGACGAGCAGCCGGTCGGTGACCAGGAGGCGTCCGGCGTCGGACCAGAGGTCGACGTACGGCACCCAGTTGGTCGTGCCGCGCAGCGCGTCGAGGACGGTCGCCGCGAACGTCGTGGTCGGGGCGGACTCGATGTAGTCGAGGAAGGGCGGGCTGTAGCGGCCCAGCAGCAGGAGCGGCAGGATCCACCAGCAGGTCACGGCCAGCACGAGCGGCGGCCACCACAGCAGCAGCGCCCGACGTCGCGGCCCGCTCGTCCCGACGAGCAGGAACCAGCCCGCGAGCGGCACGACCGCGAAGGTGGCGACCGCGTTGACGCCGCCGACCGCGCCCACGGCGAGGGCGCTGAGCGCCGCGTACCGGCGCGGGTCGCCACGGCGAGCGCCGAGGACGAGCGGGAGGATCACCCGCCCTTGATCACGGGGGCGCCGAGGGCCTCGGCCAGCTTCACCACCCCGACGAACGCCACCACGAGCACCACGGCCCACCACGCACGCTGCACGACCCACGGGGGCAGCTGCGCGAGGTCACCCAGCCCGAAGAACGGGCCCATCGGGAACAGGTACCCGTACGCCTGGTTCTGCACCTGACCGAACGCGCCCGACGGGTCCCAGAGCGTCAGCGCCCGGCCCAGGAAGCCCCACGGGTCGACCGTGAGGTCGAGCTTGGTGTCGGTGACGACCCGACCGGGGGCCTGGGCGAACGCGAGCGCCACGAGCACCGCGGACCACGCGACCAGGCGCGTGCGTCGGCGACCGTCCCCCCTCAGCGTCTGCGCAGCACGATCGCGAGGTTCCACGTCACCACCTCACGCACGACGGGCACGCGCAGCACCCACCACGCCCAGCGCGGCAGGTAGCGCGGCACAAGCGCGAGCACCTCCACGTCGGGTCGCGACCGTGCCCAGCGCAGTCCGGCCGCGGCCGTGACCGCGAACAACGACGTGCCGAACACGTTCTTCGGGGGGTGCCCCTCGCGCCGGGCGTAGCGTCGGGCGGCGCGGTGGCCGCCGAGGTAGTGCCAGGGAGCCGTCTCGTGACCGCCCCACGGTCCCCACCAGAGGGTGTAGGAGCAGAAGACCAGCCCACCGGGACGGGTCACGCGGACCATCTCGTCGGCCATGAGCCACGGGTCGGGGACGTGCTCGAGGACGTTCGAGGAGTACGTGACGTCGAAGCTGCCGTCGGCGAACGGGAGCTGCATGCCGCTGCCGAGGACGGTGCCCGGCTCGGGCGACCCCAGCCCGGACAGCTCGCCGAGGTCGGCGTCGAGCGGGGTGTACCGGGCGCCCGCCCCGCGGAAGGCGCGCGCGAAGTAGCCCGGTCCGCCGCCGACGTCGAGCACCCACGCGCCGTCGAGGTCGGCGAAGTGCTGCACGTGCGCGACGGAGTCGGCCGCGAGCGCACCGTAGAAGCGGTCGGGGTCGGTCTGCTCCACCTGGAACGCCCGGAAGAGCCGCCAGGAGCGGCGCAGCGTGGGACGGAACGGCGCAGGCACCAGGGCACGATACCCCCCACGGAGGTCCATTCCTGACGTAGACTGCGATCACCGTGTTGAGGGACACGGACGGCGCCCTGGCGTCGAGGGAGCGTCGGCCGCGGCCGGCACGAGGAGGGACCGGCTAACCACGCCGGGGCACACGTGCACATTCTTTTCTGCAACTGGCGCGACACGCGCAACCCCGAGGGCGGCGGCTCCGAGCACTACGTCGAGACGATGGCTCGCGGCCTCGTCGAGCGCGGCCACCAGGTCACGATCGCCTGCGCCCGCCACGACGGCGCGCCTGACGACGAGGTCGTCGACGGCGTCCGCTTCGTCCGGCGCGGCAGCAAGCTCGACATCTACGTCCTGACCTTCCTGCGGCTGCTGACCCGCCGCTACGGGCGCGTCGACCTCGTCGTCGACGTGCAGAACGGTCTGCCGTTCTTCACCCGCTGGGCCACCCGCGCGCGCGTCGTCGTGCTGGTGCACCACGTGCACCGTGAGCAGTGGCCCGTCGTCTACCCGGGCCTGGTCGGTCGCGTCGGGTGGTGGATCGAGAGCCGCCTCGCGCCCCGCCTCTACCGCCGTAGCCGCTACGTGACGGTCTCCGCCGCCAGCAAGGCCGAGCTGGTCGAGCTCGGCGTCGACCGCGACCGCATCCGCATCGTCCACAACGGCAACGACCCGGCGCCGCGCGTCGACGTCGAGCGCTCCGACGTCCCGCGCCTCGTGGTGCTCGGCCGCCTGGTCCCGCACAAGCAGGTCGAGCACGCGATCGACGCCCTCGTGGCCGTGCGACGCACCCACCCGGGCGCCGTGCTCGACGTCGTCGGGTCGGGCTGGTGGGACGAGCAGCTGCACGACTACGCACGTGAGGCGGGCGTGTCCGACGCCGTCGTCTTCCACGGCCACGTCGACGACACCACCAAGCACGCGCTGCTCGCGCAGGCCTGGATCATGCTGCTGCCCTCGCTGAAGGAAGGCTGGGGCATCGTCGTCGGCGAGGCGGGTGCGCACGGCACGCCCACGGTCGCCTACGCGTCGGCGGGCGGCACAACCGAGTCGATCGACCACAAGGACTCCGGCCTGCTGGTCGAGGACCGCGACGAGCTGGTGCGGGCGACGTGCGACCTGGTGACCGACCACGAGTGGCGCACGTTCCTCGGCGAGGGCGCTCGCACGAAGGCGGCCACGTTCACGTGGGGCGCCTCGCAGGCCGCGTTCGCCGCGGCGCTGGACGACTGAGCCCGACGGTCAGCACCACCCGGCTCACGAGACACCACGCAGCACGCACAGCAACGACGAGGGGCCCGGTCAGAAGACCGGGCCCCTCGTCGTTGCTGTGCTGGATGCGTCAGTTGCCGTAGCTGACCGTGCTGGTCTGGACGGGCTCGGTGCCCGCGCTCTGCTGCGACTGCACCACGCCGACGGCGGTAGCCGCGGCGAGTCCGCATCCGACGAAGAAGGCGACGACGCCGCCCACGATTGAAGTTCCCACGTTTTGTCCTCCCTCGAGACCACGTCAGGATACCAGGCAGGGAGACCACGCGGGGCCGGACACGTGGCACAGGTCTCGTCGCGTCGGACCACAGGCTCAGGCGCGTGGTCGGGGGCGGCGCACGCGCACCGCACCGACGGCCGCGCCGGCCGTGGCGGCGAGCGCCACGACGACCGCGACGCCCCACACGCCCCAGGCGGCCGTGGTCGCGAGTCGGTCGGTGTCGTCGACCTGGCGCACGCGCGCGTCTCGGACCGCCAGGACGCGCAGGTCGGTGCCGCCGACCCGCTGCAGACCCCGTACCTGCCGCGCCGCCCGGTCGGCGTCGGGCGCGGTGGTGTCGAGCACCACGAGCCCGACGCCCAGGCGCGCGAGCGCACGCGGGACGTCGCGCGAGCGCAGCGCCTGACGGACCTGCGCCGCCTTGCGGTCCTCCCCCGCCACCGTCCGCCCGCCGACGACGAGCCGGTCGTCGGTCAGGGTGGTGCGGTCGAAGTAGCGGCCGGCCGGGTCGAGGACGGGACGTCCGTCGTTCCACGCCGGTGCGCGGTAGGCGGTGAACGGGAGCACCAGCAGGTCGCCCCGCACCTGCGACCGGGCGACGAGCTCGCGCGCCGTCTCCCAGGACGCCGGGTAGCGGACGGGCTCCAGCCGACCGCCGATCCCGTTCGCGAGGGCGGGCAGCAGCGCGAGCGGCAGCAGGACCCCCGCGACGGCCGGGACCGCGGCGAGGCGACGTCGGGCGGCGACCCGCACGAGCGCGTCGACACCGACCGCGAACGCCGCCACGAGCAGCGGAGCGACGAGGGCGAGGTACCGCGAGCCGTCGCGGAGCAGGGCCACGGCGCCCGCGCGTCGCACCAGGTCCTCGACGAGCTCCGGCGCGGCCCAGCCGAGGAGGGCGACCACGAGGCCGACCACCGCGACCGGCGCGAGCGTGACGAGCGTCGGGCGGTCGGTCCGCGCGAGGACGACCAACCCCCCGAGGGCGACCGCCCAGAGCACCACGGTGAGCACGAGCGAGAGGCCCGTCCCGCGGCCGTCGGGCACGACGTCGCCGTTCCAGATGCCGCCGAGCGACAGCGCCGTGCCGACGTGCCCGAGTGCCCCCTCGGCCCGCAGGGCGAACGCGGTGACTCCGAGCGGGTCGGCGTCGACCGGACCACGCAGCACCGACGTGACCACCCACGGCGCGTTGAGGACCACCGCCAGCACGACGACCCGCAGGTAGCCGAACCGACGTCCGGCGAGCAGACCCGCGACCAGGCCCATCACTCCCCCGGCCGGCGTGAGGGCGGCGCCGGCCAGCGCGAGCACCACCACGCGCGGGCGGGGGTCGTCGCGTCGCAGCTCGCCGACGAGCCAGAGCAGCCCCGCGTAGCCGAGCAGCATCGGCCACTGCCCGATCGCGAGGCGCTCCAGGACGTACGGGTTCCAGACGGCCAAGGCCGCTGCGGCGAGCCGACCGGTCGTTCCGAGCGTCGGGACGAGTCGCGCGCCACCGACACCGGCCAGCACGAGCGCACCGAGCAGCACGAGCCGTTGCACCACCTGCGGGTCGATCGCGGCACCGAGCAACGCCACCACCGCGTCGGACGGGACGGCGCGCGGCAGTGCACTGCCGAGGCCCCACAGGTCGTCGCGGTCGAGCGCGAGGTGCGGCACCCAGACCATGTCGTAGGAGAGGACGTAGCCGGGACGGAACCAGGGCAGGCCGACCAGCACCGCCAGCAGGGCGCTCCACTGCAGGACGATCGCGTCGCGCCACCGGCTCATGGTCCTCCTCGTTCGAGCCTCACCCTAGAGGTCGAGGGTGCCCCGCGCCGATGCTTCCGTCGGGCGACGGGACCAGGGGCTGGCTAGGGTGACCCGGTGACGAGCACCAGCCACCGCCTCTCGAGCGGCTCGACGGTCGCGCTCGGCATGGTCGGCATGAACGTCGCCATCTACGGGTTCACCGTGGCGGCCGCGCGGACCATGGTGCCGGCGGAGCTCGGTGCTCTCGTGGCCCTGCTCGGCGTCCTGCTCATGGGCAACGTCGTCTCGCTCGGCATCCAGGCGGTCACCGCGCGACGGATCGCCGTGGCGCCGCAGGACAGCGCCGACGTGATCGGCGTGGTGCTGCGGGTGACGGCCGCCGCCGCGCTCGCCGTGGGTGCCGTCGTCGCCCTGGCGTCGGTGGCGCTGGTGCCGCTGCTGCGACTCGACTCGGCCTGGCCCGTCGTGCTCGCGGGCGCGACCCTCGTCCCCCTGACCGTCATGGGCGCGCAGGCGGGCATCGCGCAGGGGTCGGAGCGCTGGCGCACCCTCACCGGCATCTACCTCGCCAACGGCTTCGGGCGGCTGCTGTGCGGCACCATCGCGGTGCTCGTCGTCCCGTCGGCGACGTCGGCGATGGTCGGGATCGCCGTCGGCGCGTGGGCTCCCGTGCTCGTCGGGATGCCCCTGCTGCGCGGACACCTGCGGCCGGCGCAGGGGGTGAGCCGTCGCCCGCTCGTCCGCGAGACGGTGCTCGGCTCGCACGCCCTGCTCGCCTACTTCGTGCTGAGCAGCCTCGACGCGCTCGTGGCCCGCAACCGGTTCGAGGCGCACGAGGCGGGCCTGTACGCGGCAGGACTCATCCTGTCGAAGGCCGCGTTGTTCGCGCCCCAGTTCGTCAGCGTCGTGCTCTTCCCCGACCTCGCCCGCGACGAGACCCGCCGCGCCCGCGCGCAGGCGGTGCTCGCGGTCGCCGGCCTCGGTGCGGTCGCCGTCGCCGCCACGGCCCTGCTCCCCCGCCTCGCCCTCGTGCTCGTCGGCGGCGCGCAGTACGAGGAGATCGCCGGGCGGCTCTGGCTGTTCGCCCTCGCCGGGTCCTGTCTCGCCGTCGTCCACCTGCTGGTCTTCGACGCGCTCGCCCGCCACGCCCACGGCGTCGTCGTCCTGGTGTGGATCGCCGCCGCCCTCGTCGTCGCCGTCGCCTACGGCTTCGACGTCCACCTCACCGGCCTCGTCACCACCGTCGCCACCGTCTCCGCTGCCCTCGCCCTGGTCGTCTGGTTCGTCCCGGGCCGCACCACCGCGCCACGCTGAGGGTCGGTCCTCGGGTCGGCCCTTCGTGGGCTTGCTGGTGCGCTGCCGCGGCTGGCGCTGGTGTGGTCTCCGCAAGGGCCTCGACCGGGCGGCTGGGTGGCCCGCTGGTCTGGGGTCTCGGGCTGTGGCTCGCGTGGGACTCAAGAATCTGCGTTCGTGCGTGGGACTCGAGGCTTCTGCGTTGGCTACGGGATCCCGTCACCAACGCAGAAGCGTTCGGCATCGCGCGCGCGAGGGAAGAAGCGTGGGTGCACTTGGGGGTGGGGTGGGCAGTGCTTCTCCCTTCTCGTGGCACGGTCCACGAGAAGGGAGAATCTCTGCCCCGTCTG
>NZ_LUNF01000324.1:0-4843 GCF_001626145.1 Aeromicrobium sp. REDSEA-S32_B7 | reverse complement strand
TCTGCTTCTCCAGCAGCTTGCGCTTGCGGCTGATGTCGCCGCCGTAGCACTTGGCGAGCACGTCCTTGCGCATCGCACGGATGTTCTCGCGGGCGATGATGCGGGCGCCGATGGCGGCCTGGATGGGCACCTCGAACTGCTGGCGCGGGATGAGCTCCTTGAGCTTGCCCGCGAGCATCACGCCGTACGCGTAGGCCGAGTCGCGGTGGACGATGGCGCTGAACGCGTCGACCACCTCGCCCTGCAGCATGATGTCGACCTTGACGAGGTCGGCCTGCTGCTCGCCGGCGAGCTCGTAGTTCAGCGACGCGTAGCCCTTCGTGCGGCTCTTCAGCGCGTCGAAGAAGTCGAACATGATCTCGCCCATGGGCAGCGTGTAGCGGATCTCGACGCGGTCCTCGGACAGGTAGTCCATGCCGTTCAGCTGGCCGCGGCGGGCCTGGCAGAGCTCCATGATGACGCCGATGTAGTCCGACGGCGCGAGGATCGTCGCGGAGACGATCGGCTCGTGCACCGAGGCGATCTTGCCGTCCGACGGGTACTCGCTCGGGTTGGTGACGACGATCTCGCGACCGTCCTCCATGACCACCTTGTAGACGACGTTCGGCGCCGTGGAGATGAGGTCGAGGTCGAACTCGCGCTCGAGACGCTCGCGCACGATCTCCAGGTGCAGCAGGCCGAGGAAGCCGATGCGGAAGCCGAAGCCCAGCGCGCCCGACGACTCCGGCTCGTACACGAGCGCGGCGTCGTTGAGCTGCAGCTTCTCGAGGGCCTCGCGCAGGGTCGAGAAGTCGTCGCCGTCGATCGGGTACAGGCCCGAGAAGACCATCGGGTTGGGGTGCGCGTAGCCGCCGAGCGGCTCGTCGGCCGGGCGCGCGTTCGACGTGACGGTGTCACCGACGCGCGACTGGCGCACCTCCTTCACCCCCGTGATGAGGTAGCCGACCTCGCCGACGCCGAGGTGGTCGGCCTTGACCGGCTCGGGGCTGATGACGCCGACCTCGAGCATCTCGTGCACGGCGTTCGTCGACATCATCTTGATCTTGTCGCGGTGGCTGAGCCGACCGTCGACGACGCGGACGTAGGTGATGACGCCGCGGTAGGTGTCGTAGACGGAGTCGAAGATCAGCGCCCGCGGCGGACCGTCGGCGTCACCCTCCGGAGGCGGCACCTCGTCGACGATGAGGTTGAGCAGCGCCTCGACACCCTGGCCGGTCTTGGCCGAGACGCGCAGCACGTCGTCGGGGTCGCCGCCGATGATGCCGGCGATCTCCTCGGCGTACTTCTCCGGCTGCGCGCCGGGCAGGTCGATCTTGTTCAGCACGGGGATGATGTGCAGGTCGGCGTCCATCGCCAGGTACAGGTTCGCCAGCGTCTGCGCCTCGATGCCCTGGGCGGCGTCGACGAGCAGGATGGCGCCCTCGCAGGCCTCCAGCGAGCGGCTCACCTCGTAGGTGAAGTCGACGTGGCCGGGCGTGTCGATCATGTTGAGCACGTAGTGCGTCCCGGCGTCGTCGCCCGCGCTCTTGGTGAACGGCATGCGGACGGCCTGGCTCTTGATGGTGATGCCGCGCTCGCGCTCGATGTCCATGCGGTCGAGGTACTGGGCCCGCGCGGCACGCTCGTCGACGACGCCGGTGAGCTGCAGCATGCGGTCGGCCAGCGTCGACTTGCCGTGGTCGATGTGCGCGATGATGCAGAAGTTGCGCAGGAGGGACGGGTCGGTCGAACCCGGCTGGGGCGCCGCGCCCGGCGTCGTGGTGCTCGTCATGGTGCCCCCATCCTCCCATCCGGGGCGAGGCCCGTGAGCACGCCCACCGGGGCGTACCCACCGGGGCTCACGTCCAGAGGTAGGCGATGGCGACGTTGACCACGACCAGGCCGGCCACGACGTGCGCGAACGGGTTCGGCGTGGGGCGACGTCGGGTGCCGTGGGCGAGGCCCACCGCGACGAAGGCGATGGCCAGCTTGAGCCCGATCTTGGCGTAGTTCAGGTCGACGTCGGCCGCGGGCGCGACGCCGGTCAGCACGACGCCGAGCACGAAGGCGGCGGTCACACCGACGACCATCGCGAGGTTGAGCTGGGGGCGGCGGATCGTCGTCACGTAGCCGACGAGGGCCACCACCCAGCTGAGGACGTGGAGCCAGACCAGGACGTCGTAGAGCGTCTGCATGCCTCGGATCGTAGGACCCCCTCCCCGCGTCGTGGGGAGCTGGCGACGGTTTCGGCGCGGACTTTCGTCATCAGGTCCACGGAACGCGGGCGAGGCGAGGGGCGCTCGGGGCTGATTTGGGGGCGCACGGTGCTCGCTGGTACTGTGGGTGGTCGCGTGCCCGCACGCACGCCCTCACACTTGCAGCACATTCCCTTCACGCACGAGAGAACAGGTCAGCCACGTGGCGAACATCAAGTCGCAGATCAAGCGGAACCGTCAGAACGAGGCCGCTCGCGAGCGCAACAAGTCGGTGCGTTCCGCGCTGAAGACGGCCGTGCGTCGCTTCCACGCCGCCGTCGAGGCCGGCGAGACCGACCAGGCCAAGGCGTACGCCGCCGAGGCGGGCAAGAAGCTCGACAAGGCCGCCAGCAAGGGCGTCATCCACAAGAACCAGGCGGCGAACCGCAAGTCGGCCATCGCCAAGAAGGCCGCGTCGCTCTGACCGCAGCCCCCCAGCATCGACGAAGGCCCCCGGCACCGCCGGGGGCCTTCGTCGTGCTCAGGCACTGACGACCGCGCAGGGCCGACGCACGCGGCGGCGACGTCAACGCCGGCGTGCGGCCGCGACCTGCAGGACCATGCGCTCGACGGCGTACGCGGGATCGGCCGCGCCGCCCTTGACGTCGATGTCGGCCTGCGCGACCGCGTCGAGCGCACGGGCCAGCCCGGACGGCTCCCACCCCTGCAGCTGACGCCGCAGCACGCGCACCTTGAACGGCGGCGCGCCGACGTGGCGGGCCAGCTCGCCCTCGCCCAGCCGCGCGGGTGCGTCGGCGAGACGGGCGAGCTGGCGCAGCCCAGCGGCGAGCGCGCTCGTGATGAGCACCGGCGCGACCTTGGCGGTCTCGGCCCAGCGCGCCTGCTCAAGCGCGACGTTGATCCGCCCCTCGATGGCGGCGTCGGCGATCTCGTAGCCGCGCACGTCGGCGCGGCCACCGAAGTAGCGGCGCACGACCTCGACCGTGACCTCGCTGCCGGAGTCGAGGGTCGCGGCCAGCTGGTCGGCTGCACCGGCGAGGGCGCGCAGGTCCTGGCCGACGGCGGCGACCAGCAGCGTCGCGGCCTCCTCGTCGATGCGGGTGCCGAGGTCGCGCAGCTCGCCGGCCACCCACCGCGCGTGGTCGCGCTCGTACTTCGGCGCCTCGTTCTTGACCTCGTGGACGGCCGCCTGGGCGCGCAGCTTGTCGAGCAGACCCTTGCCCTTCTGCCCTCCCCCGTGCACGAGCACGACGGCGACGTCGGGGCTGGGGTCCTTCGCGTAGGCGAGCAGCTCGCCCTGGGCGACGTCGGGCAGGTCCTGCAGCTCGGTCAGGACGAGGGCGCTGGCGGAGCTGAAGAGCGACGGGCTGGTGAGTCCGGCGATCTCGCCCGCCCCGAGGCCGCCCGACGTGGCGGTGGCGACCTCGCACTCGGCGTCGGCGGCCTTGATGCCGGCCACGGCGCGCGCCCGGGTGCGGTCGGACAGGTACTCCGAGCTCCCGGTGATGAGCAGGATCTTCCCGAACGGCGACGCCACGCGCCCAGCGTAGTCGTCCGCTCCGACGAGCCCGCCCGACGACGCGGGCGTACGCTCTCGCCATGCCGCTCGACGCCGACGACGTCGTCGCCCACGCCGACGACGCGTGGGTGGACCACCTGGTCCGCTTCGGCTTCGTGGCCTACGGGCTCGTGCACCTCGTGCTGGCGTTCCTCGCTCTGCAGCTCGCGTTCGGGCACCGCAGCGGCTCGGCCGACACCCGAGGCGCGCTGGCGGAGCTGGCGCAGCAGCCGTTCGGCCGGACCGTGCTCTGGCTCGTGGTCGCGGGGATGGCGGTGCTCGTCCTGTGGCGCGTGCTCGAGGCGGTCGTCGGGCACCGCGACGACGACGGCGCGACGCTGTGGGCGGCTCGCGGTGCCGACCTGGTCAAGGCGGTGGTCTACGGCGTCGTGGGCTGGAGCGGCGTGCAGGTCATCGCCCGGAGCGGCAGCTCGGGCGGGTCGGGCAGCGAGACGTGGACGGCGCGCGCCTTGGCCCTGCCCGCCGGCGCGGTGCTCGTAGGCGTGGCCGGGCTCGCCGTCGTGGGCTACGGCGCGTGGACGGCATGGCGCGGACTCAGCGACCGGCACCGCGAGCACCTCGCGACGGAGGGTCTGAGCGGCACCTCGGGCGACTGGCTCCTGCGTCTCGGCGCGGTCGGGCACGTGGCGAAGGGTGTCGCCATCGGGCTGGTCGGGACCCTGTTCTGCTTCGCCGCGCTGACCCACGACGCCGACCGCTCGGGCGGCCTCGACGAGGCCCTGCGCACGGTCCTGCAGCAGCCCTTCGGACCGTGGTTGCTGGCGCTCATCGCGGTGGGGATCGGCCTGTACGGCGTCTGGTGCCTCGCCCGGGCGCGCTACCTCGACCGCTGACCGCTCCCCCGCGACACGACCGACAGGCGTCCGTCGCGCACGACGACCGCGACGTCGCCCTCGTGGTCGGTGCGGTGCACCACCGCGCCGACCTGGCGCAGCATCCGCAGGGCGGTGCCGGTGGGGTGCCCGTAGTCGTTGTCGGCCCCGACGGACACGGTGGCCAGGCGTGGCGCGACCGCACGCGTGAACCGCCACGACGTGTCGGCGCTGCCGTGGTGCGCGACCTTCAGCAC
>NZ_LUNF01000323.1:0-3274 GCF_001626145.1 Aeromicrobium sp. REDSEA-S32_B7 | reverse complement strand
GTGGATCTGCCACCTGTAGGGCCCTCAGAAGGTGGCAGATCCACCGATGGGACGCGCCAACGCGGAACTTTGGCCCGAGAACGCAGAAACGAAGAATCGTGTGTCCAAAGGCGAGCTCAGGCCAGACCCCGAGACCCGGAGCCGCCCCCAGGCCCACTGCCGGTCGAGGCCCTTTCGGAGACCAGACCCAGCGCCAGCCGAGGCAGCGCACCAGCAAGGTCACGACCCCCGCAGGCAGCGCACCAGCAAGGTCAGGACCTCCGCATCAGCCAGCCCAGACCCACCCACGAATCCGCCGAGAGGCGCCCCCGCCCCGACCGCCCTAGCGTGGACGGGTGCTCACCGCTGCTCTCTACGGTGCCGCGACGGCCGTGCCGCTCGTGGGGGGCGCGGCTGTGGGTCTGCGGTGGCGGATCCCGAAGCCGGTGCTCGCTGCGCTGATGGCGTTCGGGGCGGGGACGATGATCGCGGCGGCGTCGGAGGAGCTGTTCGGGCCGGCGTTCACGGAGGTGGGGGCCGGGCTGGCGGGTCTCGGGCTCATCGGGGGCGCGGCGGCGTACGTCGTCCTCAGCCACCTGCTCGACACCCGGCTCGGGACGTCGGCGGTCGGGCTCGGTCTGCTCCTGGGCGCGTTCCTCGACGGCGTGCCGGAGAACACCGCGCTGGGGGTGTCGCTGCAGGAGGGCGGGCTCGCGCTGCTGGTCGCGATCGCCGTCGGCAACACCCCCGAGGCGATCGCCAGCGCCGCCTCCCTGCGCGAGGACCCCGCGCTCGGGCCGCGCCGCGGACTGCTGCTGTGGGCCGGCGTCGGCGTCCTGCTGACCCTCGTCACGGTCGCCGCGCACGCCGGCAGCGACGTCGTCTCCCCCGCGGCGATCGCCGTCGCCCAGGCCGTCGCCGGCGGTGCGACCCTGGCCGTCCTCGCCGACACGCTCCTGCCCGAGGCCTACCGCGACGGCGGCTGGTGGATCGGGCTGTCCACCGCGCTCGGGTTCTGGCTGGCGTTCGTGCTCGGCTGACCCGCCGCGCCTCGTCGTGCGGCGCCCGGGCACCTCCGCCACGATGGACGCATGACGTCCGACCAGGTCACCGCCGAGCGGCTCGTCGCCGAGAGCGAGCCGCTCTCGATGGGCTCGACGTTCGGCATGTCGATGAAGATGGGCCTGCCCTACACGACCCGGAACGAGGTCGTGGAGTTCGAGCCGAACCGGCGCATCGCCTGGCGCACCACCGGCCTGTTCGGGATCATCGGCGGACGCACCTGGCGCTACGAGCTCGTCGACCAGGGCACCAGCACCATCGTCCGCGAGACGTGGGACATCAGCCGCGACCGGCAGCGGATCTTCCTGCGTCGCGGCAACCTGCCGCGCACCACCAAGCGGAACATGGAGCGGACGCTCGAACGTCTCGCCGAGGTCGTCGAGCAGGCCTGAGCCACGCTCGACCCTTTCCCCGGTGACCCGGGGCCCTCTAGGCTGGCGTGACCCACGCCACAGAGGAGCGCCCGTGCCCGACCTGCCCGACGCCACGTACCTGTCCGACTTCCACCAGCACCGCGCCGAGCAGGACCCCGACGGTCGGTGCTGGACCTACCTCGACCGCACGTGGACGTGGGCCCAGGCCTGGGACGACGTGCGGCGCTTCGCCGGCGCCCTGCAGGCCGAGGGCATCACGCGCGGCGACCGGATCGCCTTCCTCGACAAGAACAACCCGGCGATCCTCATGGCGACGCAGGCGTCGTGCCTGCTCGGCTCGGCCAACGCGATCGTCAACTGGCGGCTCGCCGGCGACGAGCTCGACTACGTCATCAACGACGCCGGGGCGCGCATCCTCTTCGTCGGCCACGAGCTGGTGCCCACGATCGACCTCATCCGCGACCGGCTCGTGGGGGTCGAGCGAGTCGTCGTCGTGGGCGGCGAGCACGACGAGCTCGACGCGTTCCTCGCGTCGGCCGAGCCGGTCGGCCGCCAGCCGGGCGTGGAGCCGTCGGACGTCTGCCTGGTCATGTACAGCTCGGGCACCACCGGGCGCCCGAAGGGCGTGATGCTCACGCAGCACAACATGGTCGAGCACACGCGCAACGCGAAGGGCGACGTCGAGTACGGGCCCGACGACACGATGCTCGTCGCGATGCCGATGTTCCACGTCGGCGGCTCGTCCTACGCCCTGTTCGGCCCGGCCACCGGCACCCACGGGTACATCATCCGCGAGGTCGACCCGACGCTCCTCGCCGGCGCGATGGCGGCCGGGGTGACCCACGCGTTCCTCGTGCCGGCCGTCGTGGCAGGGCTGCTGCAGGCCGGACCCCAGGCGATGCAGCTGTTCAGTCGGCTCAAGGTCTTCTCCTACGGCGCGGCGCCGATGCCGTTGCCCGTCCTGCGCGGCGCGCTCGAGCACTGGCCCACGACCCAGTTCATGCAGGTGTACGGCATGACCGAGATGGGTGGCGTCGTGACGATCCTCGACGACGCCGCGCACCGCGACGAGGACCACCCCGAGCGGCTCGTCTCGGCCGGTCGGCCGATCCCCGGCGTGGAGCTGCGTGTCGTCGACGTCGCCACCCTGCGCGACGTCGAGCCCGGGCAGGCGGGTGAGCTGTGGTGGCGCACCGAGCAGAGCACGGTCGGGTACCTCGGCCGCCCCGACGCCACCGCCGAGCTCCTCCAGGACGGCGGCTGGCTGCGCTCGGGCGACATCGGCCGCGTCGACGACGGCGGGTTCGTCTTCATCGAGGACCGCGTGAAGGACATGATCATCACCGGCGGCGAGAACGTGTACTCCCCGGAGGTCGAGCGCGTGCTCGCGGAGCACCCGGCGGTGCTGGAGACTGCCGTGATCGGCGTCCCGGACGACACGTGGGGCGAGTCGGTGAAGGCCGTCGTCGCGTTCCGGCCCGAGCACCAGATCGACCCGCAGGAGCTCATCGACTACGCCCGCGAGCGCCTCGCCCACTACAAGGCACCGAAGTCGGTCGACGTCGTCGAGGCGCTGCCGCGCAACCCGTCGGGCAAGATCCTCAAGCGCGACCTGCGCAAGGGCTACTGGCCGCAGGACGGGCGCCAGGTCTGACGGCACGACGCGGGCCCCTGGACGCAGCAACGGCCCCGACCCTCCAGGGGTGTGGGCCGGGACCGTTGTGGTCCACAGCATACACCGGGTGAACAGGTTCTCGCGCGGTCGGGAAAGTTCTCAGCGGTGTGGAAAGCGCACCGGATCAGGCGTCCGGGTCGGCCGCCTCGGGCACGTCGAGCGGCAGGTGCGGCGACAGGTCGGA
>NZ_LUNF01000322.1:0-2881 GCF_001626145.1 Aeromicrobium sp. REDSEA-S32_B7 | reverse complement strand
GGACGATGCCGGCGCCGAGCGCCTTGCCGAGGACGTAGAGGTCGGGGACGACCTCCTCGTGGTCGCTGGCGAAGGTCCTGCCGGTGCGGCCGAGACCGGCCTGGATCTCGTCGGCGGCCATCAGGACGTTCTCGCGGGCGGTCAGCTCGCGCAGGCCCTTCCAGAAGCCGTCGGGGGGCAGCACCACGCCGCCCTCGCCCTGGATCGGCTCCATCAGCACGCCGACGGTGTTCTCGTCGATCGCGGCCTCCACGGCGGCGAGGTCGCCGTAGGGGACCATCGTGAAGCCGGGGGCGAACGGGCCGAAGCCGTCGCGGGCGTCGGGGTCGTCGGAGAAGCCGACGATGGTGGTGGTGCGGCCGTGGAAGTTGCCGGAGGCCACGATGATGTTGGCCTGGCCGGGCGTGACGCCCTTGACCTCGTAGCCCCACTTGCGCATGACCTTGATGGCGGTCTCGACGGCCTCGGCGCCGGTGTTCATCGGCAGCACCAGCTCCTTGCCGCACAGGTCGCCGAGCGCGGCGCAGAAGTCGGCGAACCGGTCGTGGACGAAGGCGCGGCTGGTCAGCGTCAGCTTGTCGAGCTGCTCGTGGGCCACGCGCAGCAGGCCGGGGTGCCCGTGACCGAAGTTGAGCGCGGAGTAGCCGGCGAGCAGGTCGAGGTAGCGGGTGCCGTCGACGTCGGTCATCCACGCGCCCTCGGCGTGCTCGACGACGACCGGCAGCGGCTTGTAGTTGTGTGCCGTGCGGGCCTCGGCGCGCTGGAACAGCTCGGCGGAGCGAGGGGCGGTGCCTGTCGCGGTCCCTGCGGTGGTGGTCATGCGCGCCTCCTCGGCTCGGTACGGGTGTGCGGGCCCCACCCGCCGGGCGCTGACGTCAACGACACGGTGCCGCCGTGCGCGGCCACGATCGCCTCCACCAGGGAGAGGCCGAGGCCGGCCCCGCCGGGGTCGACTCCGCCGCGGGGGCGGGACACGTCGCCGCGCACGAACCGCTCGAAGGCGCGCTCGGCGAGCTCGGGGTCGAAGCCGGGGCCGTCGTCGTGGACGGTGAAGCCGGTCGGGGTCGCGGCGACGGTGATCGTCGAGCCCTGGGGGGTGTGCTTTCGGGCGTTGGTCAGCAGGTTGGTGACGACCTGGTGCAGTCGCTGGTCGTCGCCGACCACCTCGACCACGTCCTCGGGCAGCTCGAGCCGCCAGTGGTGCGAGGGCGCCAGCACCCGGGCGTCGGAGACCGCCTCCAGCAGCAGGCGGGTGAGGTCGACCGGCTGCTGCTCGAGCGGCCGTCCGGAGTCGAGCCGGGCCAGCAGGAGCAGGTCCTCGACCAGGGCGGTCATCCGCACCGACTCCTCGGCGACCTTGGTCAGCGCGGTGCGCTGGGTGCCGGTGTCGTCGGGTCGGCGCTGGGCCAGCTCGGTGTAGCCCGCGATCGTCGCCAGCGGGGTGCGCAGCTCGTGGCTGGCGTCGGCCACGAACTGGCGCACCTGCTGCTCGCTGCGGTGCCGCGCGGTCAGCGAGGACTCCACGTGCGCGAGCAGGGTGTTGAGGGCCGCGCCCACGGCACCGGCCTCCGTGCGCTCGTCGGTCAGTCGCTCCGGGACCCGTTCGGCGAGCTCGATCTCCCCGGACTCCAGCGGGAGCGCTGCCACCCGGTGCGCGGTGGCGGCGACCTCGGTCAGCGGCCGCAGCTGTCGGCGTACGACGACGCCGGCCGCGGCCGCCGCGAGCAGGGCTCATCCCAATCCCTTGACCCGTCGTCGCCGACGTCCTCGAGCCGCGACGCGACCCGGTCGTCGAGGGTGTCGCGCTCGCCGCGGCCGTCGCCGACCACGATCGCCTGGGGGTCGCTGCCGGGCTCGAGCAGGGCGATGAGGGTGCCCGGCGCGAGGTTGCGCAGGTCCACGCGGGTCTGCTGCTGCACGCCCGGCGGGGTCGGCGGGGTCTCCAGGACGCTGCTGAGGGTGGAGCGCACCTCGTTGTCGAGGCGCTCGGTGAGGGCGTGGCGCATCACCAGCGTGGTGGCGGTGCCGAGCAGTGCCGAGACCGCCAGGGCCAGCACCACGGCGGTGAGCACCAGGCGGGCGGTCAGCGACCGCAGCCGGTCGGCGACCGCCCGAGCCCGGGCGAGGAGCCGGGCCCTCAGCGGACCGGTCATCACGGGACGGGCTTCAGCACGTAGCCCGCGCCGCGCATCGTGTGGATCATCGGCTGCCGCCCGGCGTCGACCTTCTTGCGCAGGTAGGAGATGTAGAGCTCCACGACGTTGGCCTGGCCGCCGAAGTCGTAGTTCCAGACCCGGTCGAGGATCTGCGCCTTCGACAGCACCCGGCGCGGGTTGCGCATCAGGAAGCGCAGCAGCTCGAACTCGGTGGCGGTCAGCGTGATCTCGTCGCCGCCGCGGTGGACCTCGTGGCTGTCCTCGTCCAGGGTCAGGTCGCCGACCGTGAGGACGGTCGACTCCGCGGCCGCCTGGGCGCCGGCCCGCCGGAGCAGACCGCGCAGCCGGGCGACCAGCTCCTCGAGCGAGAACGGCTTGGTGACGTAGTCGTCGCCACCGGCGGTGAGGCCGGCGATCCGGTCCTCCACGGCGTCGCGGGCGGTGAGGAAGACGACCGGCAGGTGCGGGTCGGTCGTCCGCATCCGGCGCAGCACCTCCAGGCCGTCGATGTCCGGGAGCATGATGTCGAGGACGACCGCGTCGGGCGCCATCTCCTTGGCGGCCGCGACCGCCTTGGTGCCCGAGTGCGCCGCCTGCACCTCGAAGCCCTCGTAGCGCAGCGCCATGGCCACCAGCTCGGCGATGTTGACCTCGTCGTCGACGACCAGGACACGCAGGGGGCTGCCATCGGCACGGGTGAGCTCCATGGCAGCACTGTGCCCGGT
>NZ_LUNF01000321.1:0-3657 GCF_001626145.1 Aeromicrobium sp. REDSEA-S32_B7 | reverse complement strand
ACGGTCGACCCCGGCCCTGCGAGGACGCCTCGCCCTCGACGACGACGGCGTGCTCGGCGAGCTCGCCCACGATCGCCCCCACCGTGGCCTTGGCCAGGCCGGTGCGACGCGCGAGCGCCGACCGGCTCCCAGGGCCGTGGTCGCGCAGCGTGCGCAGCACGAGGGCCGTGTTGGCGCGACGCAGCTGGTCGGGGGCGGCCGGGGGCATGCTCAGCGCACCCCGTAGAGGTGCTCGAGCGCCAGCTGGTCGAGCCGCTCGAAGGCCATGCCGCGAGAGCCGAGGGTCTCCGGGTCCTCCTCCGGCGCGGCCTGCAGGTCCTGCCAGGTCTCGCCCTCGGCCAGGGTCGGCGTGGCCAGCTCGCCGACGCGCGACGCGGCGAGCGCCTCCTGCACGTCGGGGTCGGCGCGGAAGGCGAGCGACTTCTCGCGCAGCACCAGGTAGTTCGTCATGCACGCGGCGGCCGCCGTCCACACGCCGTCCTCGTCCTCGGTGCGCGGCGTCTTGAAGTCGAAGTGCACCGGTCCGTCGTAGCCGCCCTGCAGCAGCGTGTCGACGACCCAGAAGGCGCCACGGGCGTTGCCGGCGCCGAAGCGGAAGTCCTGGTCGTAGCGCGGGCCGGTCTGGCCGTTGAGGTCGATGTGGAAGAGCTTGTCGTGCCACAGCGCCTGCGCGTACCCGTGCGCGGCGTTCAGCCCGGCCATCTCCTCGTGCCCGATCTCGGGGTTCACGCCCACGAGCTCGGGACGCTCGAGGCTGTCGATGAAGGCGAGGGCGTGGCCGATCGTCGGGAGCAGGATGTCGCCGCGGGGCTCGTTCGGCTTGGGCTCGATCGCGAAGCGCAGGTCGTAGCCCTGGTCCACGACGTACTGGCCCAGGAGGTCGAAGCCCTCCTTGTAGCGCGACAGCGCAGCCTGCACGTCCTTGGCCGCGCCGCTCTCGGCGCCCTCGCGCCCGCCCCAGCACACGTAGACCTGGGCGCCGAGCTCGGCGGCGAGGTCGATGTTGCGCATGACCTTGCGCAGCGCGAACCGGCGCACGGCGCGGTCGTTCGACGTGAACCCGCCGTCCTTGAAGACGGGGTGGCCGAACAGGTTCGTCGTCGCGGTCGTCACGGCCAGGCCGGTGTCGGCGAGGCCCTGGCGGAAGCGGTCGAGGATGGCGTCGCGCTCCGACGTCGAGGAGCCGAAGGGCACGACGTCGTCGTCGTGGAAGTTCACGCCGTAGGCGCCGATCTCGGCGAGCTTCTCGAGCGCGTGGACCGGGTCCATCGGTGCGCGCGTCGGGTCGCCGAACGGGTCGCGGCCGGCGTACTGGACGGTCCAGATGCCGAAGGAGAACTTGTCGGCGGGGGTCGGGGTGGGGACGGACATGGTGCGCCTCTCGGTGGGTGGTGCGGTGGTCGGTGGTGGGTCGTCGGTGCGGCTGTCGTGCTGCCGGGTCAGGGCGGCCGGGTCAGGGAGTCAGGGCGGGCGTCGGCTTCGAGCACCTCGCCGACTGGCAGCCGCACGTCTTCGTCCTCGACCACGGCGGCAACAGCCTCACGAACTGCATGGGCGGCGCCGAGGGCGACGTACTCGGCGGACGCCGGCAGCACGACGTCGCGTCCCAGCACGGCCGGCGCGAGCGCCTGCACGGCCGAGCTCTTGGCGCCGCCGCCGATGAGCAGCACGCGGTCGACCCCGGTGAGCCCCTGGGCCACCGCGTCGAGCGCGTCGGCCAGGGAGCACAGCAGCGCCTCGACGGCGGCCCGGGCGACGTCGGCGCGGCTGGTCGCCGTGGTGAGCCCGGCCCAGGTGCCGCTGGCGTCGGGCCGGTTCGGGGTGCGCTCGCCGTCGTAGTACGGGCTGACGGTGAGGCCGTGGGCACCTGGTACGGAGTCGAGGGCGAGTGCGGCGAGCTCGTCGTGGTCGACGCCGAGGAGACGGGCGTGCAGGTCGAGGATGCGGGCGGCGTTGAGCGTCGTGGCCATGGGCAGGTAGCGGCCCGTCGCGTCGGCGAACCCGGTCACGACGCCGGTGCGGTCGACGACGGGGGAGTCGCTGACGGCGGCGGCGACGCCGGACGTGCCGATCGACAACGACACGTCGCCCGGTCCGAGCCCGAGCCCGAGGGCGGCCGCCATGTTGTCGCCCGTGCCGGGAGCCACGACGGCGCCGTGCTCGGTGGTGCCGACCTGCTCGTTCGGGCCGGCGACGCGGGGGAGGCCGGCGGCATGGCCCAGGGCGCGCTCGAGGAGGTCCTCGCGGTACGCGCCGTCGGCCGCGGAGTAGTAGCCGGTGCCCGAGGCGTCGCCGCGGTCCGTGGCGGGTGCGGAGCGACGACCTCCGGCGTGCCACGACAGGTAGTCGTGGGGGAGCAGCACGCGCGTCGTGCGTCGTGCGGCGTCGGGCTCGTGGTCGCGCAGCCAGCGCAGCTTCGTGATCGTGAAGGAGGCGACGAGGACGCTGCCCACGGCCTCGGCGCAGGCGGCCGGTCCGCCGATCTCCTCGACCAGCTCCGCGGCCGCAGCGGCCGAGCGGGTGTCGTTCCACAGCAGCGCGTCGTGGACGGGCGCGTCCTCGGCGTCGAGCGCGACCATGCCGTGCTGCTGCCCCCCGACGGCCACGGCGGCGGCGCGGGGGAGCAGGGGACCGGCGGCGGCGTCGAACGCCTCGAGCCAGGCCCGCGGGTCGACGCTGGTGCCGTCGGGGTGAGGGGCCGTGCGTGACGCGACGACCGTGCCGTCGTCGGCGTCGACGAGGACGGCCTTCGTGGACTGCGTCGAGGAGTCGACGCCGAGGACGAGGGGCATGTCCCCATATTCGTTCAGGTTCCGAACGAAGTCAAGCATTCAGCGTGACGTGTCTCACGCGTACGCGGACTGCGGCGAGGGCGGGGCCGTTCGGCGTGCGCTCCCGCGCGCGTCGCCGTGCGTTCATCCGCGACCGGTCGGCTGGGGCCATGACTGACACGCCCGAACCCACCACCCCACCCGACCGCACGCGACGACGTCTCGTCGTGGGTGGGGCCGTGCTCTGGACCCGGCTCGCCCTCGACCCGACCGCCGCCGACGGACGGGGCGGCATGCCCGACCGACCCGTCGCGCTCACGTGGCAGGTGGCCAGCGACGCTCGGTTCCGCCGCGTCGTGCGGACCGGTCGCGTGACCGCGCTCCCGCAGCACGCCCACAGCGTGCACGTCGAGGTCGAGGGACTGCGGCCCGGTCGCGAGTACTGGTACCGCTTCCGGGCCGGGCGCCACGTCTCTCGCGCCGCCCGCACCAGCACGTCACCGACCCCGGGCGCCCTGCCCGCCTCGATGACGATGGCGTTCGCCTCCTGCGCCCAGCTCGAGCACGGCTTCTTCAGCGCCTACCGCAACATCGCGGCCGACCAGCCCGACCTCGTCCTCCACCTGGGCGACTACCTCTACGAGTACACGGCCCGCGACTACGTGGCACCCGGCGGGAACGTGCGCGACCACGAGGGTCCGGAGACCGTCGACCTCGCCTCCTACCGCCAGCGGCACGCGCAGTACAAGGCCGACGCCGACCTGCAGGCAGCCCACGCGGCCGCACCGTGGCTCGTGGTGTGGGACGACCACGAGGTCGACAACAACTGGGCGGGCGACACCCCCGAGAACATCGCGGAGAAGCCCGGGTTCGCCGCGCGCCGGGC